>JBKPNX010000109.1:0-15142 GCA_046732855.1 Pseudomonadota bacterium | reverse complement strand
CGGCGAAACCGAGCGCCGGCAGCGCTCGGAGCGCCTGCTCGAGACGCTCCGGCAGCACGGGCAGCGGGACATAGGCGCCGTCGATCTCGTAGCGCCGCAGCCAGTGACTGTGCAGGCGCGGGGAGAGGGAATGGGCGACCGGCCAGCCCATGACTCCGGCGAGCCGGGTGCGGCCGCTGAGGTAGCCGTCCGCGCTCAACGCAACAGCACTCCCTGCTGGCGCAGGAACTCGAGCAGCTCCAACAGGGGCAACCCCAATACCGCGAAGTGGTCACCCTCGATGCGGGCGAACAGCTGGGCGCCGACGGCTTCGATCTGGTAGGCGCCGACCGAGCTGAACGCCGCTTCGCCGACCGTATCGAGGTAGGCATCGAGGAACTCGGGCGAGCAGCCGCGCAGCCACAGGCGCGGGATCCCGAGGTGGTGCCAGACGCGCGCGCCGCCGCGGAAGGCGACCACCGCGGTCGCCAGCTCGTGCCGTTTGCCGGCGAGCGCGCTGAGCAGGGCGCGCGCCTCGGCTCGGCTCTGCGGCTTGTCGAACCAACGGCCCTCGCACGTCAGGATCTGATCGGCGCCCAGGACGATCGCATCGGGGATGCCGCTCGCGACCCGCTCCGCCTTGAGCTCCGCCAACGTGACCGCGGCATCGCCGGGGGTGACGCCGTCGGCGCGCAGAGCTTCCTTCAGCGACACCTCGTCGATTGCAGCAGGCCGTTGCTCGAACGGCACGCCGGCCGCTCGGAGCAGGTGCGCCCTGGTGGGGCTCGCCGATGCGAGCACCACAGGCAGAGATCCCACGGCCAGCAACGGCCCTGTCACGAGGCCAACCCGAGGTCAGCTGGGCAGCCGGATCAACACCCGCAGCCCGCCCTCCGGCGAATCGGACAGCTCGATCTCGCCGCCATGGCCAAGCACGATGTCGCGGGCGATGGTCAGGCCCAGCCCGACGCCGCCGGTGCTAGGCCGCCGCGAGGCGTCGAGGCGATAGAACGGCTTGAACACGTTGCCGCGCTCACTCTCCGGAATCCCCGGTCCATTGTCGTCGACGGCAATCCAGACCTGATGGTGGTGGGCGGCGGCGCGGATACGGACGAGGCTGCCGTAGCGCAACCCGTTCTGCATCAGATTGGTGAAGCACCGCCGCATCGCGATCGGCCGCATCGGCAGCGTGATCGGGGCTTCGAACTCGACCACAATGCGCTTGTCCGGCGTACCGGCGCGCTCGGCGATCTCGTCCAGGAACGGCCGGAGCTCGACCGGCTCGATGCTCTCCTGGCCTTCGCCGCGCGCGAAGTCGAGATAGCCGTCGACCACACGCGCCATCTCCTCCACGTCGGCGCGCAAATCGTCCAGGTCACCCGGGGTCGCGCGACCCTCACTCAGCATTGCCAGCTCGAGCTTCATCCGGGTGAGCGGCGTACGCAGGTCGTGCGAGACCGCCGCGAGCATTTCGGTGCGCTGGCCGAGATGACGCAGGATGCGCTTGCGCATCAGGTTGAAGGCGGCGCCGGCGCGGCGGATCTCGGTCGGGCCGGCGAGGCGGAAGTCGCCCACGTCGCGACCTTTGCCGAACCTGTCCATAGCTCGGGCAAGCCGCAGGATCGGGCGCACCTGGCGCGCCATGAAGTAGACCGCGAGCGCGAGCAGCAACAGGGACAGGCCGAACATCCAGCCGATGAACATGCGCGTGGTTTCGCTATCGATCCGCTTACGCGGGGCGAGGACGCGCAGAACGCCGTTGTCCAGCTGGACGTACACCGCGATCCGTTGCGGCTCATTGGCCTGATCGACCCACCGGGTGTCGAGCACGAACGGACGGTCGAGCGCTTCGTTGAAGCGCTCCTCCAGCCTCTGGTCCAGCCGGGCCGGCAGCAGTCCGCTGGTCTGGGCGGCCACGCTCAGATCGGCTTCCGGCTCGAGCGAGATCGCGAACTGGAAGTGCTTGCGCGCCAGATCCAGCACTCTTGCCTCGGTTTCCGGCGTCTTCGCCGCGTCCAGCAGCTCGACCAGGAGACCCACTTCGCCGGCGATGCCGAACGCGAGGGTGCGCGTGACCTTGTCCCAGTGGCGTTCGTAAAACAGATAGGTCAGCACCACCTGCAGGATCAGCAGAGGCAGAATGACGATGAGGAGCGAGCGGCTGAACAGGCTGCGTGGGACGATGCGCGGCGGCCGCACCACATTGGGCAGCGGCTCGACCGCCTTATGAGCCAGGCTTGAGGACATAGCCTTCACCACGCTTGGTCAGGAGATGGTGGGGACGCCGGGAATCGGGCTCCAGCTTGCGTCGCAAGCGGGCGATCTGGGTATCGACCGCGCGATCGGAGCCGCTGATCCGGCTGCGCCGCCCCAGATCCTGCCGGCTGACCGGCAGGCCGGGCCGCTCCGAGAGCACCTGCAGCAGCGACAGCTCGGCGTCGGTGAGGTGGACGCGCTCTTCGCCGCGCCACAGGACCGCCTTCTCGGGATCGAAGGTGAACGGACCGAAACGCAGCGGCGCCCGGCTGGGCAAAAGCGGTGCCGCGCGGCGCAGGATAGTCGCGATCCTCAGCAGCAGCTCGCGCGGATCGAACGGCTTGACCAGGTAGTCGTCCGCACCGGCGGACAGGCCGTTCACTCGATCGTCGGTCTCGCCCAGCGCGGTCAGCAGCAGGATCGGCAGATCGAATCGGCGCCGCAGCTCGCCGGTCAGACTGATCCCGTTCTGTCCCGGCAGCATCACGTCCAGCACCATCATGTCGAATGCGAAGTTCTTGAGCGCGGCCTTGGCCTCATGGGCGTCCGCCGCCGTGGTCACGTGATAGCCATGCTCGGTCAGATAGCGCTGCAGCAGCCGGCGCAGGCGATTGTCGTCGTCGACCACCAGGATGTGCCGCGCCGTTTCGGCGGACCCCGGATGCCCCGCGTCGCTCACCTCAATCGACCTCGCGGTGGCGCTGCGCGCCGTCCTCAATGAGCCCGAGCAGCACTTGGTGATGGCCGGCCACCGCCTGGGCGCCGGCCCCGCGATAAGCATGCGCCAAGCGACGGCGCAGCCGCCCGTTCACCGCTTCCTCGACCTGGCTGCCCGCGTCGGTCAGCTCGAGCAGCCGCTGGCGGCGGTCGCGGGCGTTCGCGCGGCGCGCAATCAGACCCTCGGCAAGCAGGTCGTGGAGCAGGCGCGAGAGGGTCTGTTTGCTCAGCCGGGTCCGGCCCAGCAGCTCGACCATGGTCGTACCGGGATGCCGGCCGATCAGATAGAGCAGCCAGCGGTGATTACGGCCGAGATCGCGGCTCGCCAGGCGCCGGTCCGGCTCCGCCAGCAGCGAACGGTACGCCGCATCGAGCAGCTCGATCCCGCGGGCAAGCTCCTCGTCACGCAGGAACAGCGGGTTCGGGGCAAGATTGCTCAGGCTGCGGGCGACCTTGGGTTCGATCACGTTGACTCTCACGGACCCTCGATGGTACCCGCTGTTCCCTAGCACAAGGCTGCGAGGAAAGGCAGCGTCATGTCCCTCGTCCCCTATGATGACCGCGACGGGTTCATCTGGATGAACGGCGCGCTGGTGCCGTGGCGGGACGCCAATATCCACGTACTGACGCATGCGCTGCACTACGCGAGCTGCGTGTTCGAGGGCGAGCGGGTTTACGACGGGCGCATCTTCAAGCTGCGCGAGCACACGCTGCGCCTGGCCGATTCGGCCAAGAAGATGGGCTTCGCGCTGCCCTACGACATCGCGACGCTCGAGCAGGCGTGCCGGCAGGTGGTCGCGGCGAATGGGATCGGTGACGGCTACGTGCGGCCGCTCGCCTGGCGCGGCCCCGAGATGATGGGCGTGTCAGCGCAGAACTGCCGGATCAACGTGGCGATCGCGGCCTGGACGTGGCCGGCCTACTTCACGCCGGAGGCGCGACTCAAGGGGATTCGCATGACCCGGGCGATCTACGATCGTCCTGCGCCGAACACCGCGCCTACCCAGAGCAAGGCGGCCGGCCTGTACATGATCTGTACGCTCTCCAAGCACGAGGCCGAGGCCAAGGGCTACGACGATGCTCTGATGCTGGATTACCGCGGCTACCTCGCCGAGGGCACGGGCGCCAACCTGTTCCTGGTGATCGACGGCAAGCTGCACACGCCGCTGCCCGACTGCTTCCTCGACGGCATCACCAGGCAAACGGTGATCGGCCTCGCCCGCGGCCGGGGCATCGAGGTGATCGAGCGGCACATCAAACCGGATGAGCTGGACACCGCGGCCGAGGTCTTCCTCACTGGCACCGCGGTCGAGGTCACCCCGGTGCGCGAGATCGACGCCTACCGGTTCGAGGTCGGCCCGATCACCCGGCAGCTGATCGGCGACTTCGACGCGCTCACCCGGGAGCCGGCGCGCCAGACGGGCTGAGTTCAGGCAGCGCGCGGCCGGAACAGCCGGTCAGCGCCCTCCGACCCGCGCCGTTTCCGGGCCGCAACCCCCGGCTCCTTCAGCGACCGGTCAGGGGGCCGTCGAGCGCAGCAGGACAATGGTGATGCGCCGGTTCTTGGCCGCGTCCGGGTGCCCCGGGTCGAGCGGCTCGGTATCGGCCTTGCCGACCACGCGTGCGATCCGCCCCTCGGGCAGCCCTGCCGCGATCAGCGCCCGGCGCGAGGCGTTGGCGCGGTCCGAGGAGAGCTGCCAGTTGTCCCGCTGGCTGCCGGCCTGAAAAGGGATCGCATCGGTATGCCCGGTCACCGACACCATCCGGCCGGTGCCCGCCATGATCTGCGCGACCTTGGCCATCAGCGCTTCGGCGTAGGGATACATCACGGCGCTGCCGCGCGGGAACATCGCGCGGCGGTCCTGGTCCAGAACTTGGATGCGCACGCCCTCGGGCGTACGATCGACCAGTAAATTCTCGCTCAGTTGGGCGAGATCGGGGTCCTGACTGATCGCCGCCTGGAGCTCGGCGGTCACGCGGTGCAGTTCCTCCTCCTCGGCGCGCTCGACCTGCCGCCGGAGCTCCTGCTCCGTCAGGTCCTCTTCGGCCTCATCGTCCATCAAATCGCTCGGCGACATCCCGAGCACGACGTCGGGATGGGTCATCGGCGGTGCTTCGAGCTGGCCGGTCTCCTCCGGGGTTTGCCCGCCGCTGAAGCCGCTGCTGCCGACCATGTCGTTCTTAATATATGGCGTCGGCATGAAGAAGTTGGCGATGCCGAGCTTCTGCTCCTCGGTCGTGGCGGCGAGCAGCCAGAGGAGCAGAAAGAAGGCCATCATCGCCGTCGCGAAATCGGCGTAGGCGATCTTCCAGGCGCTGCCGTGGTGCCCGCCGCCATGGCTCTTCTTGATCTTCTTGATCAGGATCGGTGCGTCGTTTTTGGTCGCCATCGCGGCGTCTTCGCGCGGGGGCGCCGCCTAGGCGGCGGCCGGCACCTTGGTCACCGCTTCCTCGACCTCGAGGAAGCTCGGGCGCTCGTGGCTGTACAGAGCCTTGCGCGCGAACTCGACCGCAACGACCGGGGCGTAGCCTTGAACGAAGGCGAGGAGCCCGGCTTTGATGCACTCGTGGTATTTGGCCTGCGCGGCGAAGTAGGCCCGCAGCTTGTTGCCGATCGGCGCGACCAGCCCGTAGGCGATCAGTACGCCAAGGAACGTGCCGGTCAGAGCAGCGGCGACGTGCTGACCCAGCTCTTCCGGCGGTCCCCCCAGGCTCCCCATCGCGACGATGATGCCGAGCACCGCAGCCACGATACCGAAGGCCGGGAGGCCATCGCTCATGGTCGTGAGCGAGCCCGAGACCAGTTCCATCTCGGCATGATGGGTCGCTAGGTCGGCGGCCATCAGCTCCTCGATCTCATGGGCCTTCTCGGCGCCGAGACTGATCAGGCGCAGGTAGTCGCACAGAAACTCGACCGCGTGGTGGTTGGCGACGAAGTGCGGGAAGCGGCCGAACAGCTCGCTCTGGTAGGGATGCTCGAGGTGCGTTTCCAAGGCGAGCATCCCTTTCCCCCGGGCGAGCTTAAAGACCGTGTACAGCAGCGTGAGCAGCTCCAGATACGCGGCTTTGGGGTGGGGCGCGTCCCTGAACAGCACTTTCAGGTTCCTGAGCACGCCGAGCTGGACCGAGAGCGGGTTGGCGATAATGAACGAGCCGAGCGCCGCGCCGACGATGATCAAGACTTCCAGCGGTTGCCACAGGACGCGCAGATCGCCGTGCGGCAGGAAGCCGCCCAGCACGGAGCCCAGGACAATGGCGAGGCCAATGACGATCAGCATCCACGCATCCGAGGGCGCCAGACCTCGGCGCACCCTAGGCGTACCAGCGTCAGCTGAAGAAGCCGTAAAATCGACCTGTCGCGATCCCACCAGCACAGGCCAAAACACGCAGGATTCAGGCCTTTTTTGTAAGCGGACAGCCCCGGCACGGACTTAGCACGGACGCCGTGTTTCAGAACTGTAGAAGTGCCGCGGGCGGCAGCTGGGAACAGGCCTTACTGCAGTTGGAGTTGGAGGCGGCGGTCGGGTAGCCCGATCGCCGCCTGGACGATAGGTCGGAGCGTTACTGCTGCGCGTGTCCGATCCGCGTGACGACGTTCTTGCCGTCCTGCTCCTCGTAGAACACGGTCACCTCGGAGCCGACCTTGGGGAACATGGCCGTTCCCGCCTGATCCGACATGTCGAAGGTCTTATCCCCAACTTTGATCTGCTTCGTATCCTGGTCGGCCTCGGTGACCTTCCCGGTGACCTTCATCTCCTCGGCCGCGGCTCGACCGGCAATCTGGTTCATCCCGATCACGCCGGCCGCCAGCGCAGCCGCAACGAGCACCATCTTGCGCATTTTCCCTCTCCTCTTCGCCGTGTTGACCGGCGGCGATTGCTCCGGCCGTTCAGGCGATAACGACCGCGCCCACCTGCGGTTCCGAACCCCGAGGGCAGCTGTGCCGGGCATCACCCCGCTGATCCTGGCGCCCGTCGGCCGCCGGCGGGTCGAGAAAACGGCCGACCGTCCCTTGAAAACGAGACGCTTCAAACTTAAAGTATCTAGCCGGCGTAGCGGCGGGCAGGTGTTGCATGAAGGTCGTCTGCATCGGCGGCGGTCCGGCCGGGCTGTACTGCGCGATCTCCATGAAGCTGCGCGACCCGGCGCATGAGGTCCTGGTGGTCGAGCGCAACCGCCCCGACGACACCTTCGGCTGGGGCGTGGTGTTTTCGAACGAGACGCTCGACAAGCTCTGGAACAACGACCCGGACAGCGCCGCGGCGATCGAGGCGAGCTTTCAGCACTGGGACGACATCGACGTGCATTTCAAGGGGCACGTCGTCCGCTCCGGCGGCCACGGTTTCGCCGGCATCGCGCGCAAGCGCCTGCTCAACCTTCTCCAGGACCGGGCGCGCGCGCTCGGCGTTCAGCTGCAGTTCGAACGCGAGGTCCAGGATCTCGCCGCGTATCGCAACGCCGACCTGATCGTCGCCGCCGACGGACTCAACAGCCGGATCCGCAGCCGCCACGCCGCCGCCTTAAAGCCGAGCGTCGAGCTACGCAGCAACAAGTACATCTGGCTCGGCACGCGCAAAGCGTTCGAGGCGTTCACCTTCATTTTCGAGGAGACCGAGCACGGCTGGATCTGGGCGCATGCCTATCGCTTCGCGGCGGACACCTCGACCTTCATCGTGGAGTGCGCGGAGGCCACCTGGCGGGCCCTTGGTTTCGACCAGATGAGTGAGGCGGACAGTATCGCCGCGTGCGAGTTGCTGTTCGCTCGGCATCTCGACGGCCAGCCTCTCTTGAGCAATGCGGCGCACCGGCGCGGCTCGGCGTGGCTCAACTTCCCACGCGTGGCCTGCGAGCGCTGGCATGACGGCAACATCGTGCTGCTGGGCGATGCCGCGCACACGGCGCATTTCTCGGTCGGCTCGGGCACCAAGCTCGCGCTCGAGGATGCGATCGCGCTGGCGGACGCGCTGCACGCCGAGCCCGATCTGGAGCGCGCGCTCGAGGCTTACCAGGAGACCCGCCGGATCGAGGTGCTGAAGCTGCAGAGCGCCGCGCGCAACTCGACCGAATGGTTCGAGGCGGTGCCGCGCTACGCCCGCTTCGAGCCGATGCAGTTCGCCTATGCGCTCCTCACCCGCAGTCAGCGCGTCAGCCACGAGAACCTGCGCCTGCGCGATCGCACCTGGCTCGAGGACATGGAGCGGTGGTTCGCCGAGCGGGCAAGCCGGCGCCCGGTGCAGATGGCCATGCCGCCGATGTTCACGCCGTTTCGCCTGCGCGATCTCGAGCTGGCCAATCGCATCGCGGTGTCGCCCATGGCCATGTACTCGGCCGAGGACGGCGTGGCGGGCGACTTCCACCTCGTGCATCTGGGCGCGCGCGCTCAGGGCGGGGCAGGTCTCGTCTTCACCGAGATGACCTGCGTCAGCCCGGAGGGCCGGATCACGCCCGGTTGCGCCGGCATGTACAAGGACGCGCACGTCGATGCCTGGACGCGGATCGTCGAGTTCGTGCACCGGCACAGCGAAGCCAAGATCTGCCTGCAGCTCGGCCACTCGGGACCCAAGGGCTCGACCAAGCTCGGCTGGGACGGCATGGACGAGCCGCTGGACCAAGGCAATTGGCAGGTGATCGGGCCATCGCCGGTGCCCTGGTCGCCGGCCAATCAGGTGCCCCGTCCGATGACCCCGCGGGATATGGACGCCGTGCGCGCCGCGTTCGTGCGCGCGACCGAGATGGCGCAGGCGTGCGGCTTCGACATGGTCGAGCTGCACTGCGCGCATGGCTACCTGCTGTCGGCGTTCATCACGCCGCTTTTGAACCGGCGCACCGACGAATACGGCGGCTCTCTCGCGAACCGCCTGCGCTTCCCGCTCGAGGTGTTCGCCGCGATGCGCGTGGTGTGGCCCGAGCACAAGCCGATGTCGGTGCGCATTTCCGCAACCGACTGGGTCGAGGGCGGGATCACCGGCGAGGACGCGGTCGAGATCGCCAGAGCGTTCGCTGGCGCGGGCGCGGACATCATCGACGTGTCCGCCGGCCAGACCAGCACGCAGGCTAGGCCAATCTACGGCCGCATGTTCCAGACGCCGTTCGCCGATCGCATCCGCAACGAGGCCGGCATCGCGACCATGGCGGTCGGCAACATCTTCGCGCCCGATCACGTCAACAGCATCATCGCCGCCGGGCGCGCCGACCTCTGCTGCCTGGCGCGACCACACCTCGCCGACCCGTACTGGGCCCTGCATGCCGCCGCGCAGCTCGGCTATGATCAGATCACCTGGCCGGTGCAGTATCTCTCGGGCCGGGAGCAGTACGTGCGCAACCTCAGGCGCGCGGCCGACCTCGCGCTCAGCGTATGACCCCTAGAGCGGCAGGCGTACTGGATGGACGGCACGCCGTGGTGACCGGCGGCGGCCGGGGCATCGGGGCGGCGGTCGCGACCGCGCTCGCGAGCGCAGGCGCCGGGATAACGCTATTGGGCCGCGACGAGGCGCGCCTGCGAGAGCACGCTGCGAGCCTGTCCGCGGCGCAGGCGGTCTGCTGCGATGTGACTGACGAAGCCGCCGTCGGCGCAGCCTTCGCCGAAGCAAGACGCGCCTTCGGCCCGGTCGCGATCCTGGTCAACAACGCGGGCGCCGCCGAATCGGCGCCGTTCGTGCGCACCTCCCTCGAGCTCTTCCGGCGGATGCTGGACGTGAACCTGATCGGCACATTTCTGTGCAGCCGCGCCGCGCTGCCGGACATGCTCGAAGCGGGCTTCGGCCGGGTCGTCAATGTCGCGAGCATCGCGGGGCTGAAAGGCGCGGCCTACGTCTCGGCATACTGCGCCGCCAAGCACGGCGTGGTCGGGCTGACCCGGGCTCTCGCGCTGGAGACGGCAACCAGAGGCATCACCGTCAACGCCGTCTGCCCGAGCTACACCGATACCGACATGACGCGCCGCGCGATCGCCAACATTGTCGCGAAAACGGGGCGAAGCGCGGCCGAGGCCGAGAGGGAACTTCTCAAGAAGAACCCGCAGGGCCGGCTCATCCGGCCGGAGGAAGTGGCCGCGACGGTGCTCTGGCTGTGCGCGCCCGGAAGCGAGGCCATCACCGGCCAGGCGATCGCGATCGCCGGCGGCGAGGTGATGTGATGGCGCTCGCCCGTCCGCTCGACCGGGGGGCGGCCGACAGCAAGCGGCGCCTGCGTCTGTGGCTGCGCCTCTACGCCGCGACCAGCGTGATCGAGCGCGCGATGCGGCGCTTTTTGCGCACGCGTTTCGCCACGACGTTGCCGCGATTCGATCTCATGGCGGCGCTCGAGCGCGCCCCGGACGGGCTGACCATGGGCGAGCTGTCGCGCCGGCTCATGGTGTCCGGCGGTAACGTGACCTCGGTTGTCGCCGGGCTCGAGCGCGACGGCTTGGTCCGCCGCCGCTCGCCGGCCTCCGACCGGCGCACCAGCTACGTCGCGCTGACCGAGCGCGGCCGTGCCGCCTTTGCCGAGATGGCCGCCGCGCACGAGCGCTGGATCCACGAGCTGCTGGGCGATTGCGCGGATGCGGATGTCGATGCGCTCGCGGACCTGCTCGCCGGGCTCAAGCACGAGGTTGAGGCGGAGAACGTGCGATGAGGGGAGCCGAGTTCAAGGCGCAGCACTTCCTGTGGGAGATGTGCGGCGACGTGGCTGTGATCACGCTCGACCGGCCGCAGAAGAAGAACCCGCTGACGTTCGACACATATGCCGAACTGCGCGACACTTTCCACGGCCTTGCCCGCTCCGAGGACGTCAAGGCCGTGGTGCTGACCGGCGCGGGCGGCAACTTCTGCTCGGGCGGCGATGTGGACGAGATCATCGGACTGCTGACCGAGCGCGACATGAAGGGCCTGCTCGCGTTCACCCGCATGACTGGCGACGTGGTCAAGGCGATCCGCGCCTGCCCGCAACCGGTGATCGCGGCGATCGATGGCGTGTGCGTCGGCGCGGGCGCCTGTCTCGCCATCGCCTCGGACCTGCGTCTCGGCACGCCCGAGGCGAAGACCGCGTTCCTGTTCGTGCGCGTCGGGCTCGCCGGCTGTGACATGGGGGCTTGCGCCCTGCTGCCGCGGATCGTCGGCGAGGGCCGCGCGGCGGAGCTCCTGCTGACGGGCCGCTCGATGGATGCCGAGGAGGGCCTGCGCTGGGGCTTCTATAACCAGCTCTGCCCGCGCGAGCAGCTGCTCGACCAAGCCGTGGGTCTTGCCGCGGGGCTCGCCGCGGGGCCGACCTTTGCCCATATGATGACCAAGACGATGCTCAACCAGGAGTGGAGCATGAGTCTCGAGGCTGCGCTCGAGGCCGAAGCCCAGGCCCAGGCGATCTGCATGCAGACCGAGGACTTCCGGCGAGCGTACCGCGCTTTCGTCGCCAAGCGCTCCCCGGCATTCGAGGGCAACTGAGCGCGACGCCGGCGATGCCCGATCGCAGCTATCTCGCCTGGCCGTTCTTCGACGAGCGCCACCGCGCGCTCGCGACGGAGGTCGAACGCTTTGCCGCAGATCAGTTGGCCGATCTCGATGAGGGTGCCGTCGAGGTCGACGCCACCTGCCGCATGCTGGTCACCCGCCTCGCTCAGGCCGGGCTGCTGCGCCATGTGGTGCCGGCCACCTATGGCGGCGCGTACGAACGCCTGGACGTCCGCTCGCTCTGCCTCGTGCGGGAGACCCTGGCGCGCTTTGCCAGCCTCGCCGATTTCGCGTTCGCGATGCAGGGGCTCGGCAGCGGTGCGATCAGCCTGTTCGGGACCGAAGACCAGCGCCTGAACTGGCTGCCGGCGGTCGCCGAGGGCCGCATGATCCCGGCATTCGCGCTGTCCGAGCGCGAGGCCGGCTCGGACGTCGCGGCAATCGCCACCACCGCGGAGCGCGATGGCGCCGGCTTCGTCCTGAACGGCGCCAAGACCTGGATCTCCAATGGCGGCATCGCCGACGTCTACGTCGTGTTCGCGCGCACCGGCGAGGCGCCCGGCGCCAAGGGTCTGTCCGCGTTCATCGTCGATGCCGGGACGCCGGGCCTCGAGATCGCCGAACGCATCCCGTTGATCGCGCCGCACCCGCTCGCGACCCTGCGTTTCGAGGACTGTCGCGTGCCGCGCGCGCACCTGCTCGGCGCGCCCGGCCAGGGCTTCAGGATCGCGATGGCGACGCTCGATGTGTTCCGCCCGACCGTCGGCGCCGCGGCGCTCGGGTTCGCGCGCCGGGCGCTCGATGAGGCGCTCACGCGCGCTAGCGGGCGGCAGCTGTTCGGCGGGCCGCTCGCTGACCTGCAAATGATCCAGGCCAAGCTCGCCGACATGGCGCTCGCGGTGGACGCGGCGGCGCTGCTGGTCTATCGCGCCGCCTGGACGAAGGACGCGGGCGCGGAGCGCATCACCCGCGAGGCCGCCATGGCCAAGCTCCATGCCACCGAGGCTGCGCAGCGCGTGATCGACGATGCGCTGCAGATCCACGGCGCGCTCGGCGTGGTCGCCGGCCACCCGGTCGAGCGGCTCTATCGCGAAATCAGGGCGCTGCGGATCTACGAGGGCGCCTCGGAGGTGCAGAAAATCATCATCGCGCGCCAGACGCTCGCCGCGCACGCGAAGGAGCGGGCCGAGAGCGCGCCAGCAAGGGAGGCAGGGCGTCCGGTTACGTGAAGGAGCGGACCATGTCTGCCGATACGGCTCATCTCGACACCTTCGCGCGCGACCACCTGCCGCCGCGCGAGCTCTGGCCGGAGTTCAGCTTCGATCTGCCGGAGCTGCGGTACCCTGAGCGCCTGAACTGCGCCACCGAGCTGCTCGATCGTGCGGTTGAGCGCGGGCTTGGCGCCAGACCCGTGTTCTATACGCCGAACGAGCGCTGGACCTATGGCGAGCTGCTCGAACGGGCGAACCGGATCGCGCGCGTGCTGCGCGACGATCTCGGCCTGGTGCCGGGCAATCGCGTGCTGCTGCGCGCGGCCAACAACCCCATGCTGGTCGCCTCCTGGTTCGCCGTGCTCAAGGCGGGCGGCATCGCGGTCACCACGATGCCGCTGCTGCGTGCGCGCGAGCTCGCGGTCATCCTCGACAAGGCGAAGATCGGGCTCGCGCTGTGCGACCAGCGCCTCACTGGGGACATGGAAGAGGCACGCGCGCGCGCGCCGGTGTGCGAGCGGGTCTGCTATTTTGAGGGCTCGGGCAAGCCAGGAGTCGCAGCCGAGCTCGAGGAGCGCATGCGGCGCGCCGCGCCCGAGTTCGAGAACGTCGACACCGCGAGCGACGACGTCGCGCTGATCGCGTTCACCTCGGGCACCACCGGCAAGCCAAAGGGCACCGTGCACTTCCACCGTGACGTCATGGCAATCTGCGACTGCTTCCCGCGCTCGACGCTCCGGCCTGCCGCAGACGACGTCTTCATCGGCAGCCCGCCGATCGGCTTCACCTTCGGCCTTGGCGGCCTCGTCACCTTCCCCATGCGTGTAGGCGCCTCGGCCGTCCTGCTCGAGACGGCGCCGCCCGACGTCCTGCTCCAGGCAATTCAGGAATTCCAGGCGAGCGTCTGTTTCACCTCCCCGACCGCGTACCGGATGATGCACGGCAAGGCCGACGCATGCGATCTGTCCAGCCTGACCAAGTGCGTCTCCGCTGGCGAGCCTCTGCCGCTGCCGACCTTCGAAGCATGGCACCAGCGCACCGGTCTGCGCATCATCGACGGCATCGGCGCGACCGAGATGCTGCACATCTTCATCTCCGCCGCGGGCGATGCCATCCGCCCGGGCGCGACCGGACGCCCGCTGCCGGGCTACCAGGCGATCGTCGTGGACGAGGCGATGCGCCCACTGCCGCCCGGCGAAGTCGGCCGGCTCGCGGTGCGCGGGCCGACCGGTTGTCGCTATTTCGCCGACGAGCGGCAGAGGGAGTACGTGCGCGGCGGCTGGAACCTGACCGGCGACGCCTACAAGGTCGACGAGGACGGCTATTTCTGGTTCCAGGCGCGCACCGACGACATGATCATCTCGGCGGGCTACAACATCGCCGGGCCGGAAGTCGAGGAGGCGCTGCTCGAGCACGCCGGCGTCGCTGAGTGCGCGGTCGTCGGCGCGCCCGATCCGGTGCGCGGGCAGATCGTCAAGGCCTTCGTCGTGCCGCGCCAGGGCTTTACCGGCGCGGGCCCGCTGCGCAAGGAGCTGCAGGAGTTCGTGAAGCAGCGCATCGCCGCATACAAGTACCCGCGGGCGATCGAGTTTCTGGATGCCCTGCCGCGCACCGAGAGCGGCAAAGTGCAACGCTTCCGGCTGCGGCAGATGGCAACCGAGCGCGCCGCCGCTCCGGTCGCCTGAGCCGGCCCATGCAGATCCTGCAACCGCCCGGCTGGCCGCGTTCGCGCGGCTATGCCAACGGCGTTGCGGCCGAGGGCCGGCTCGTGTTCGTCGCCGGCCAGATCGGCTGGGACGTGACCGGCAGGGTCGTTTCCGACGATCTTGTGGAGCAGCTCAGGCAGACGCTCGAGAACACGCTCGCCGTGCTGCGCGAGGCGGGCGCGGCGCCGCAGCACGTCGCGCGCATGACCTGGTACATCACCGACAAGCGCGAGTATCTCGCCCGCACCCCCGAGCTCGGCGAGGTCTACCGCGCGCTGATGGGCCGCCACTACCCGGCGATGGCGGTGGTCGAGGTCAAGGCGCTGCTCGAAAACCGGGCCAAGGTCGAGATCGAAACCACCGCGGTCGTGCCGCAATAGCCGCCCCGCATTGCATCAAGTGTCTTCTTAGCCTCCTTGTCTTGCGGGTGACTGGCTGACGAACAGCTCGACGGTGGCCCACGGGCGGCGGCCCTGGTTGCGGTAGCCCAGGTGCGGGCGCTCGTGGTGGTAGTGGTGCGGCCAGGTGTCGAGATCGGCCTGCTGCGCCTCGACGCGCTGGTAGAGCTGGCGGCGCAGCTTGGGCCGGAAGAACGCTTCGAGCACGGTGCCGTTGAAGCGCTCGACGAAACCGTTGGTCCTCGGCGAGCCGACCTTGGTCTTCCTGTGCTCGATGTCGTTGAGCGCCAGGTAGAGCTCGTACGGATGACGTTCGGTGCCGCAGAACTCGCGGCCGTTGTCGGTCAGCACCGCGCCGATCGGCAGATCGAGCTTGGCGTAGAACGGCACGACGTCATTGTGCAGGACCGCGACCGCCGCCTCCGGCTGCTTGGACACGTGGAGAAAGC
>JBKPNX010000108.1:0-16648 GCA_046732855.1 Pseudomonadota bacterium | reverse complement strand
GCCATGGCCTGGGCCGGGTCGCCCCGCTCGGCGGGCGTGCAGGCGGCGCCGGTCGCTGCCAGCGTGGCGAGGGCGGCCGCGGTGAGGCCGCGCCGCAGACGGTAATGTCGAGGTATGGACATGATGAGATCGTTCCTAGTTGCTGTCGGTCAGTGTGACTGAGGCGGCGCATCCGCGTGATCGGCCGCGCCTCGCATCGGCAGCAGCACGCGCTGCACGACGTGGATGACGCCGTTCGACTGGTAGACGTCGTAGGTCGAGATCGTCGCGACCTCGCCGTGCGCGTCCTCGACCACGAGATTGCTCGGCCCATTCGACCTGATGGTCAGCTTTTCGCCGTTCACGGTCTCGAGCTCGGCCATGCGCCGCCCTGGGCGACGCGCGCGCGCAGCGCCGCTGAATCGAGCCGCCCCGGCACCACGTGGTAGGTGAGGATACTGGTCAGCGCGGCGCGGTTTTCGGGCTTCAGCAACTCATCGCCCGTGCCCGGCGGCAGCGCTTGGAACGCCCGATTGACCGGCGCGAACA
Organism: Pseudomonadota bacterium; assembly: GCA_046732855.1. Classification (GTDB taxonomy): domain Bacteria; phylum Pseudomonadota; class Alphaproteobacteria; order Geminicoccales; family Geminicoccaceae; genus JBKPNX01. Next base: position 16,120 of record JBKPNX010000108.1, on the reverse strand, counting down.
CGGTGAACGGGCCCGCGCCTTTAAGGGTATCGACCAGCCCGGCCGCGGCGACTGCCGCGACCAGGGTGGTATGGTCGGCCGAGTTGACCGCGTTGTCGACGATGGTTCTGCTCGGCAGCATCGGCTGGCCGCCGCCGACGACCTGCGCGCGCGCTCCCGGCCGTGGCACCGAGCAGGAGCGTCGCGGCGACCAGCGCGCGCGATAGGGTGGCAACCTGCAGCATTGTCGGTTCCTCCTTGACGGCGGTGCCCCCGCACCGCCTGCGCCAGCCGCACCCGAGGTGCGGCTTAAGGAGCTACGGCGGCGGCAGCGATTCGAATGCAGAGGCCTTCGGCGCGACGCCGCCGACGTGGCTGTTACCGCAAGGCAACAAGCCCCGGCGAGGCCGACTGTGGCGGCAGGCTTGCCGTTCTTGTCTTCGGGCACAGCTTGGGGGGCGCATGACCCGGCGACCGACCCCCCGCGCCGCGCGGCGGCGCTCTGTCGCGGGCAGGGATTCCCACGGTCTCATGGACCAGCCGAACCGAAGCTTACCTGAGAACGGTTAACAGTTGGTTACGCCGGCATCGATGGTCGCGCTCAGGCGGGGTCCTTCTCGTATGTCTTCGTGCCTGGCGGCAGTTGCACCCAAGAATGCCTGCGACAGTCGTAGACCGAATCCTGCGGCGGCGGAAAGCTCGGGTCGGCGAAGGCGCCCACCGCGACGGCCACGGACGATCGTTCGTGACCTTCTTCGGTGTGGAACACGGTCGTCCCGCAGATGGGGCAGAACCGGAATCTGAACCTGGCGCCCAGGTCACCGACGCGAACGTACTCGGTCGCGGTGCCGAAGACCTCATAGGGCGCGGCGAAGGCGGCGAGCGCGGCAAAGACGCTGCCCGTCCGCCGCTGGCAGGCGAGGCAGTGGCAGACGCCGACGCCGAGCGGCTCCCCCTGAACCTCGATACGCAACTGGCCGCAGGAACAGGAAGCCGTTCGAGAACGCATCGAGTACCTCGTGGAATGTGGTTCGCGCATCCCCCCGGCGGTGCCGATGCAGCGCGCCGTCAGCCTGGTGTCGCAAGCGACTCGGAGGGCTCCTGGTCGCGCACGGCGTCGCCGGTATCCGGCTGATCGGGCTCGGCCCGGCAGATGTTGGCGTCCAGGTCGGCGGTGAGGCTGGCGATCGCCTCCGCGTCCGACCCGAGGCCAGGCAGGCTGAGCCGCGCGAGCTCGATCACCTTGTCCCATACCTGCTCGGCCAGGGTCCGTTTCGGCTGCACGACGATGTTGGCCATCATGCCGGCGTCCTCGTGCTGGACGAGGTGGCAATGGTAGACGAACTCGCCGGCGATGATCGGGTTGGTGAACGGGATGATCAGCTCGGCGAACCCGGGTTTGCCCCCCTCTGCGTAGGGAATGTCGATCACGTCGCGCAGCCCGAGACCGAGGGTCTGGTCGGGGGTGCCCGAGAACCGTTTCACCAGGAATTCCGTCTGGTGCAGATGGAAGACGTGCAGCTCCTGCGAGAAGTTGCGCACGATCCAGCGCTCGACCTGGCCCACCCGCGTCGTCGTGTCGACCCGGCTCTCCTTGTAGGTCTTGTGGTTGATGAAGAAGGTGTTGCCGTCGGCGCTCTCCGAGAAGTCGATGTACTCGGTCCGATCGACCTTCAGCTTGGCGACGGTTTCGGCGTTGGGCTGGATCTGGTCGGGATACGCTGGCCCGTCGTCGAGGCGCTCGCGGATGGCGCTGTTGCCGCCGACCGGTTTGCCGGAGACGATGAACGTGCCGAGCTTCAGCGGCGGGTTGGGGTCGCCCGCGGGGCCGGTGTCGACATTCAGGTGACGGTAGGCGTAGCGGCCAGCCTTGGCCGCCTGCACCACGACCACGGCCCGGGCGCCGGGCGGCAGGAACACATGGTCGACCCGGACCGGCTGCAGCAGCAGGTTGCCGTCGCGCTCGATCAGCCAGACCTCGTGACCGTCGAGCTTCATGTCGAAGAACGCATCAGCGCCGAGATTGCCCAGCTGCCAGATCTGATACTCGCCGGGTCGGGCGCGGATCGGCGGGTCGGCGAACCCGTTCAGCGACTTTGCCCGCGCGTCGCCGTCCTCGAAGCCCGGGAAGGTGAAGTCCTTGAACACCATCACGCGCCGGCGCAGACCGGCAAGCTCCGGGTACTGCTTCTCGATGAAGCCGTCGACGATCAGCATGCCCGACACGCCCGAGCCGATCTGGTCGTCGACGAAATGGTGGACGTGGGCGTGGTACCAGTGCAGACCCTGCGGATGCTTGTCGGGGACGAAGACGTCGTACCGAAGACGCCGGTCTGGCTTGATGCGGATGAACACGTTGTCGCCCGGCGGCTCCAGGGTCGGCGCGACGTCCATGCCGTGATAGTGGATGTTGGTCGGCTCCGGGCCGTCGATGTTGACGTCCGCGGCGCCGATCCGGTTCACGGCCTTGACCGCGATCGTGTCGCCGCGTCTGACGCGGAGCGTCGGCGCCATGTAATCGCCGTTGATGACGTTGGAGGTGATCTTGCAGCCGCGCACCGTGACCTCGGCTGGGGCGACGGTCAGCGTGCCGCGCAGGACGCCATCCTCGCTGACGAGCTCCGGCGGATCGGGCAAATCGTCGATCTGCGGCGGGACGGGGTCCGGGCAGTCGGCGGCGAGCACCGGCGCGGTACCGGCGAGACTCAGCAGGAGTGCGACGTATGACAAGCGGCCGACCGGTCGGCGTAGCGTCATCTCCGCGCCTCCCCCAGAGGTCTTTTTGGTTATCTGTCCCCGATCACTAGCACGGCCTGCCGCGCGGGGGAACGGCGCGCCTCACAGATGGCTCGCGAGAAACTGGCGCAGGCGCTCCGAGCGCGGGTTGCCGAAGATGTCCTTGGGCGGGCCCTCCTCTTGGATCCGGCCCTGGTGGAGGAACACCGTCCGGCTCGACACCTCGCGCGCGAAGCCGATCTCGTGGGTCACGATCAGCATCGTGCGCCCTTCCTCGGCGAAATCGCGCATCGGGCGCACACGTCGCGTTCAGCCCGCCACTTCCACCCGCGCGATGTCGACCTCCTTGCGGATGCCCTGCCGCTTGAGCACCCGTTTGCGAAAGCGCGTCAGCGCCCGCCGTAGCACGCGCTCCTGCGTCACCCCCTCGAGCTGCGCCAGCTCCCGCAACCAGCCCAATTCCTCGTGGCTCAGGGCCACATTCACCACGTACGGCCGATCCACTGCCTTCTTCATCTCGGCGTGCTCCAGTCGCTCGGTCGTGTCTCAGGTTCAGGCCCCATTCACCGCACCGGATATGCCGTGATGGAGGTGATCTTTTGCCGCTACGGCCACATGGCACGCGTGGCACAACTCTTGTCCGACGGAGGGATCTGTCTCTTCCGGCGTGAACATTGCTCCAGTGCTTCTTTTTGCCGGTGATTGCCGGTCGCTGTCTTTATCCGCCTGACGCTAGCACGGCCAATTCCGCGGGGAAACCGCGCATCTCAGAGATGGCTGGCGAGGAACTGGCGCAGGCGCTCCGAGCGCGGGTTGCCGAAGATGGCCTTGGGCGGACCCTCCTCCTCAATCCGGCCCTGGTGGAGGAACACGGTGCGGCTCGAGACCTCGCGCGCGAAGCCGATCTCGTGGGTCACGATCAGCATCGTGCGGCCTTCCTCGGCGAGATCGCGCATCACGCGCAGCACCTCGCCGACTAGCTCCGGGTCGAGCGCCGAGGTGGGCTCGTCGAACAGCATCAGCTCCGGCTCCATCGCCAGCGCCCGCGCGATCGCCGCGCGCTGCTGCTGACCGCCCGAGAGGTGCGCGGGATAGTGGTTGCGCTTGTCCGCGATGCCGACCTTGGCGAGCAGCGCCCCGGCGCGCTCGATCGCCTCCGCCTTGGGCTTCTTCAGCACATGCACCGGCGCCTCGATCACGTTCTCGAGCACGGTCATGTGCGACCACAGATTGAAGCTCTGGAACACCATGGCGAGCTTGGTGCGGATCCGATCGACCTGCTTGTGGTCCGCGGGTTTGGCGCCGTGGCGCGTGCGGGTCATCCGGATCAACTCGCCGTCGACGTAGACCTCGCCGGCATCGGGCGTCTCGAGCAGGTTTATGCAGCGCAACAGCGTGCTCTTGCCCGAGCCCGAGCTGCCGATCATCGCGATCACGTCGCCGTTGCTCGCGGTCAGTGACACGCCCTTCAGCACCTCGAGCGAGCCGAAGCTCTTGTACAGGTCGTTCACCGTGAGGGCCGGCGCCGTCCCGACCGCCCTGTCCATTGCCTCAGCTCCCGCCGCGTGGTCGTGTACAAAGCACGCTAACTTGCCGCCCCGCGACGGACAAGCGCGGCCTGACGCGGGAGTCCCCCAGTTTGGGACGGACAGGTCGAGCCAGGCTCGTTTTGACCCAACTGCCGAAGCGTCGTATCACGCGTGTCCTGCAGGAACGTCATCGCCGGGCCGGTGAGCATGTCCGACGTCGGTCTGATCGCCGAATACAGCAATGCGGGGCGGCTGGATGACGCGGCCGCGTGCCTGGCCCGGCTCGAGCAGCGCGCCGTCGACCGGGCGGATGACCCGCGAGCCCGGCTCGCCTGGGCGACGGGCGCGGTCAATCTGGTCTACGGTTACGGCAGGCACGGTCGCCTGGAGGACGCCCGCGCCTGCATCGAGCGGCTGGAAGCACTGGTCGCAGGCCATCCCGGCGAGCCCGCGCTGCAGCTGCAGCTGGCGCGGGGCGTGTTCAACCAGCTGAACGACCTGGGCGACGCCGATCGGTTTGACGAGGCGAACGGCTGCCTGGCCCGGCTCGCCGAGCTCGCCGCCGCGCATCGCGCCGAGCCCGGCATCCGCATGGAGCTGGCCAAGGGCGGGTTCAACCTGATGAACGACTTCATCAGGGCCGGCCGTCTGGAGGCGGCGCGCAGCTGCCTCGCCCGCCTCGGGCGGCTGGCCAACGATCACCCCGATGATCTCGAGGTGCGCCTGCGCGTCGGCCGCGCTGCGGTCAATCTGATCAGGACCTTTGCCACGGCGGGGCGCAGCGACGAAGCCATGGGGATCGCGCACGCGTGTAGCCCGATCCTCTCTTCGCCCGAGTTCCGCAGGCTCGTTTTGCGCGACTCCGGGCCGGAGGGCGCGGCGCAGTTCGAGGCGATGCTGGCCGGTCTCGCCCGGGCTACGACGACACCAGGATCGCCGTCGCGTACATGATGGCGAGCCCCCCGGCAAAGCCGGCGAGCGTGGTGCCGGAGAGCGCGCTCGCGCCGGCCCCGCTCGCCTGCCGGTGCAGATAGGCCGCGACCTCGACCACGACCTGCAGGATGGCGCCGGCGCCGACGCCGAAGCAGAGCGCCGCCCAATGCGGCGAAAACGCATAGGCGCCGGCCCAGGTGCCGAGCACCGCCGGCAGGCCGGCCAGCGCGGCGAGGCCGGCGAATACCCGCAGCGGCGGACGCGCCTCGACCAGCGGCGCGGCGATCCCGACGCCTTCGGTCACGTTGTGCAGGGCGAAGCCGACGATCAGGAATGAGGCGAGCGCGGCGGCGCCGGTCGCGAACGAGGCGCCGATGACCAGCCCCTCGCCGAGATTGTGCAGCCCGATGCCGAGCGCGATGAAGAGGGCGAGCTGAACGCCAGCGGGCACGCGACCGCCGCGTCGGCCGATCACGAGCAGGGCGACGAAGGTGACCAGCGCGGCGAGCCAGACCACGGCCGTCGCCTGGAGGCTGGAGGCGGCGCCCGCGGCAACCTCGAGCCCTTCCTGCAGCGTATCGACCAGGAGGAACACCAGCAGGCCGATGGTCAGCGCGAGCACGAACTCGAGCGGGCGGCGTCCGGCGCTGCGAATCACCGGATAGAACATCATGCCGAGCGCCACCGGCACCACGCCGACCAAAAAGCCCACCGCGCCGTAGAGCACGAGATGCCCGGCTGAGAGAGCAGGCGTCGGCACGGCGACGGCGATCGTGTGCTCGAACGAGACGCCGGTCGAGGTGATGAACTTCAGGTGATGCGTTTCGCCCTCGACCCAGGGGTAGGGGAGATCGATCCGCGCCGACTCGAGCCGCGAGAGCGGCCCCGGTGGGGTCTGGGTGAACTGCCAGTAGGCGCCGTCCACCTGGACCTGGGCGATCGACAGCGGCGCCGACCCCCCGGCGCGCACCCAGACCGCGATGCCGTCCGGGCCGAGCGCGGTGCGTTCCACCACGAGAGTCTCGATCGGCGGCACGTTCTCGGTGAGCCGGTCGAGCGGCCGCAGGATCAGGAATGCGGCGGCGAAGAGGGCGAGCAGCCCGAGCGGCAGCAGCGCGGCGGGCCAGGTCCGGCTCATGCGACCGGGTCCACCACGTCGAAAAAGCTCATCCAGCCGAGCTCGACGAACTCGGTCTGATGGGCGTGGAACATGTAGAGGCCCGGCTCATGATCCGCGAACGTGAACTCGAGGATGCCGCGCTGCGCCTGGCACTGCATCACCGTATCAACCATGCGCAGCGTGGGGGTCAGCGTCGTGCCGTGGTCGTAGTAGTCGAAGAAGTTCGCATGAAGGTGCAGCGAGTTGACCGGATCGAACTCCGTCAGGTTCACGAGATAGAGGCGCACGGGGCGGCGCCGGTCGATCCGGATCGGCCGCTTGGCGTAGGCGTGCGGGATGGTGTTGACCGCGTAGAACTCGTTCTCCTCGTCGAAATTGGTGTCGAAGGCGTTCATCACCATCACCAGCTCCTGCCAGGCGGCGTTCTCGGGCGTGCCGAGCAGGCGCGCGCGCGCGGCCTCGCGCTGTTCGGGGTGACGGTCCGGGTCGGGGTCGATGATGAACGCGCCGTACAGCCCTTTGTGGATGTGGCGCTTCAGCGGCATCGAATGGCAGTGGTAGAGGTGACAGCCGAACGGGCGGGCGGTGAATTCGTAGACGAAGGTTTCGCCGGGCAGGATCTCGCCGGCGCCGGGCACGCCGTCCACGCGCGCAGCGTGGATGCCGTGGAAGTGGATGGTGTGCGGCATGGTCCCGGCGTTGGCGAACTCAATGCGGACCAGATCACCCTCGGTCACGCGCAGCGTCGGGCCGGGGACGCGGCCGTTGTAGGTCCAGGCCGGGAAGAACACCCCCGGCGCGATCTCGATTTCGCGATCGATTGCGGTGATGGCGAATTCGTGCAGGCAGCGGCCATCCGGGAGAGTCGAGACCTCACCGGTGTCGAAGTCGGTCAGGATATCGTGCGGGTCGAAGCCGTTGCGCGCGTGGTCGACGTCGCCGACCGTGGTCATCATGTGCTGGTTCGGCGGCGCGTTCCGATCGGCGAGGCAGAGATAGGCCTGCGGTGGTACGCCCTCGCCGCCGAGCGCCCGCAGCGTGTCGGTCGGCGCGGCTGCCGCGCCCGGACGGTCGAGCAGGCGGCCCCCGACCGCCGCCCCCAGAGTAGCGAGCAGGCCGCCGCCCAGAACCGAGCGGCGGCGCCAGATTCCGCCAGATCCCAATGGCATCCTTCCCAACAGTCCGATGCGTCGCCGGCTCACCGAGGAGCGCGTCGACCGACCTACGCTCCAAATCTAAGCATGGGCTACATTGCTTGCAATGTCCTAAATGCCACCCCCGCACGCCGCTCAGGGCGAGGCTTGCGTCGTCGGGATCGCGTAGGTGCCGGTGACGTGGCAGACCGGGTCAGGGTCGCCCGAGGTGCGCATGATGACCTCGCCGACCGCCAGGCGTCGCCCGATCCGCAGGATGCGGCCTTCGGCCAGCACGTCCGCGGCGCCGGGCGGCTCAGGAAATGCACGCTCAGGTTCGTGGTGACCGCGCCCTCGACCCGGCCGATCATCGACAGCACGAGCCCGTACAGCGTGATGTCGGCGAGCGCCATCAGCGCCGGACCGCAGATCGTGCCGCCGGGCCGCAGCAGCAGCTCGGAATAAGGCAGGCGCACCGCCACGTCGCCTGCCGCGAAGCGCTCGAGCCGCCAGCCCAGCTGTCGCACGAACGGCACGCCCTGCCAGGCGAGCTCCTGGAATTCCTCGGCGCTGATCCGCGGCGCGCTGCGCTGCTGGTCCGTCAATTCGGCCCCCGCTCGCCTGCTCGATCGCCTTTGGCCCGCGCGAGCCATTCCGGCGCCGGTCGGGTCGCCCGCGAGGATCCGCCCCGACGCTCAGGGCAAGGTGACCCGGCCGCCGTCGGCGACGTAAACTTGGCCCGTGGTGAAGCTCGACCGCTCGGACAAGAGGAACAGCGCAAGCTCGGCCATCTCCTCGGGCCGGCCGATCCGCTTCAGCGGCGTGGCTTCGATCATGCGCGCCCGCGCAGTCTCGTCGAGCGAGGCCGCGGGCATGTCGGTGTCGATCAGGCCGGGCGCGATGGCGTTGGCCCGGATGTGCGGCGCGAACGCCTCGGAGCAGCTGCGCGTGAACCCGACCACCGCCGCCTTGGAGGTGCTGTAGGCGAGCATGGTCGGGCGCGGCCGCAGCCCGGCGATCGAGGCGAAGCACACGATCCGGCCGAAGCCGCGCGCGATCATGCCGTCCTTGACCGCCATCACCGGCAGGAACGTGCCGTCGACGTTCACCGCCATGACCCGGCGCCACGTCTCGAACGAAACCTCGCCGCGCGTCTCGGTCGGCGCGATTCCGGCGCTGGTGACCAGCAGATCGATCGGGCCGAGGCCGCGTTCGGCGGTCGCGACCATGGCCGCGACCATGTCCGGCTGGGACACGTCCGCCTCGACGATCAGGCACTCGGCGCCTTCGGCCCGGACCAGCCGCTCGGCTTCGCGCGCCGCCTCCTCGTTCCGCGCATAGTTGATCGCGACCCGCGCCCCCTCCCGCGCGAGCCGGACGCACACCGCGCGTCCGATCCCGCGCGAGCCCCCGGTGACCAGGGCGGTCCGCCCGGCCAGTTCCTTCGCCGCCATCGCCCCCTCCCTCGCAGCCTGCCCGGGACGCTTACCAGCTCCGCCGGACATCGACAACGCCCGCACCGCCGCCTACTCGCGCCATCGCCGCGGCCCTGTCAGCCACCATCGCTACCCACCATCGCCGCGGCCCGTCACCATCATGCCGTGGCCGAACCGTCATGGTCCTCGCCCCGTTATGGCCGAGGGGCAAGCGTCATCGCCGTGCCCGGCACCGACATTGCGAGCCTAGCGAAGCAATCCAGACCAACCCGGAACGATTCTCCCCGCGCCAACACGGTCACCGCCTACCGCAAACCGCGTGGAACCAACGCCGTCGGGAAAGGTTCATCCGGGACCAAGCCTGCTGCGCCACCCAGACGGCTCGCATTTCGACCACGCTGGACTCGCGCAACCGGCAAGCCTTGCCTTTTCCCCTCAGAGCAAAGGACGCGAGTCATGTTCATGCGAGTCGACAAGCTGCTCATCGACCTGCCCATGCCGAAGCAGCAAGATCCTGACGCCGGTGCCGCGCTGCAGGAACTGCTCGGCGGCAAATACGGCGAGATGTCCACTCTCAACAACTACATGTATCAGAGCTTCAATTTTCGCAGCAAAAGCAAGCTGCGCCCGATCTACGAGATCGTCGCGAGCATCACCGCGGAGGAGGTCGGCCATGTCGAGCTGGTCGCCAATGGCGTCGCCATGCTCAACAACGGCCCGGACGGCGACGAGACGGGCGGCGCCGACATCAGCGACGCGCCGTTCAGCGCCATGCAGGACATCCGCCTTGCCGCCGGCTTTTTGTCCAACGGCGGCGGGGCCATGCCGATCGACAGCAACGGTCTGCCCTGGAACGGCACGTTCGTCACCACGACCGGCAACGTCATCATGGACATGCTGTTCAACTTCCATCTCGAGTGCGGCGCCCGGCTGCACAAGCTGCGCGTCTACGAGACGATGACCGAGCCGACCGGCCGCGAGGTCTGCGGCTATCTGCTCGTACGCGGGTCGGTTCACGCCCACGCCTATGCGCTGGTGCTGAAAAACCTGACCGGAGTCGCGATCGAAAAGATGCTGCCGGTGCCCAAAATCGACCTCGATGCCATCCCGGAGTGCCAGAAGTATCTGGCTGCCGGCCGGCATCGCTGGCTCTATACCAACAGTCCGTCCGACTACAAGGCGATGGCCGCCATCTGGGGCAATGGCGAGACCGCGCTGCCCGGCGACCCGCCGGGAGAGCTCGAGGTGGTCGAGGGCGTACCGGACGGCGGCCGGATCCCCGACCTCAACGGCGTGGCCTCGGCCTTCACGCCCGAGTACGCGCCCGAAGAGATGTTCGAGATCGCGCGGAAGCTTTATGCAGCCTCGCGCTGATCCGGCCATGCCTGACGGACGCCGGGGTCTCAGGCTGTCGCTAGACGACAGGATGCCGGCGGTCGCCCTCCGGGCTGTTAGGCTGTCCATGCCTTCGCGCGCCGAGCATTCGGCGAGGCCCGGCGAACTGGTTCTGTAGTCCCGGATCGCCCGGATGCATCAGCGCGTCATTGCGAGCGGAGCGAAGCAATCCAGACGAACTGCGCCCGGCTGCTGGATTGCTTCGTCGCTGCGCTCTTCGCCATGCGTTCGCCATGACGCAAGGCGGTCGGGGCGAGCGATTACCGTTCAAGATCAGGCGACCGCGATCGACACTGGCCGTCGGCCGGAAGCTGCGGCGGGGCGCAACTCATTCCTCAGTCAGCTGCGCCGGCATCCGGCTGAACAGCCGGCGCGCGAAGCGGACCGCCAGCCAGCAGAACGCCACGACGATCGCAAGCGCGACGAGGGGCGCGAGCAGGGCCAGGAGCGAGACGAGCAAGGCGCCGCCCAATTCGCCGGTCGCGACGACGGCGTTGCCGAGTCCGCCGGTCATCACCGTGGACTTCGCGCGCAGCAGCGAGCTGACACTCTGCGTGAGACCCGCCGCGCCACCGCCGGCAATCACGGCGGTGGTCCACTTCACGAGCGGCGGCAGATCGGTCATGACCGCGGCGGCGGCGATCGTTCCCGCCACGAGCGCGGCCGGCGTCGCGATCGCATCGAGCAGATTGTCGACGCCGGGGATGTAGTAGGCGAGGATTTCGGCAAGCGCCGCGACGCTCAGCATCACGAGCGCGGTCGGCGTCGCGAGCCAGCCAAAGGTGTCGCTGAGCGTGAGATGACCGGTGTACGCGGCGGCGCTGATCACGAGCAGCGGCAGGAACACGCGAAACCCGACCGCCGCGGCGAGCGCGACGCCGAGCGCGATCGAAACGATGATGTCGAGCTCGGACATACGTCGCGTCTCTGTCGCGTCCGGCATGGATCAGTATGCGTGCAAGCCGGTCGCATCAATCGCAAAAAGGGGTTGATGGCGACGACGGCTGGCCGCCTCGCGCGGACCCGGCCGAACGTGGCGTTTTCTTGACGCGGCGAGCAAATCGGGGCTGGCCGGCTTGGTTTGCGGCATCGCGCCAAGCGGCGCTCCGGACTGCCGTCGATAGAGGACGCAGGTGGTGCCGGTGCCTGCGCTTCTCGCCCTACCTGTTCCTGCCCGGCTCTTTCGAGCCCAGGCTCGGCCAGCAGCTTCAGGTTGAGGCGTGTTCATGCCGCCCCCGGCGGCGCGGACCGGCGCCCCGTCATAGCCGGCCGATTCCAGCGTTGCCCAATGGGTCACGCCCCTCCTTGCGAGCTGTCCCATTCCGTTTTTGCGATCGCCTTCGCTCGGGCCATCGCGATCGCCTCCACCATCGCCGTTGCGATCGCCTTCATCCTCGGTGCGATCGCCTCGACCCTGGTGCTTGCGACATCATCACGGCCAGCCTTTCACATCGTCATCGCGAGCGCCTCCACGATTGTCATTGCGAGCGCAGCGAAGCAATCCAGACGACCCGCGCCGGGATGCTGGAGTGCTTCGTCGCTCCGCGCCTCGCAATGCCGCAAGGCGTCGCGATAACCCGATGGTAGCACCTCGCGACGGCCCGGGGCTCAGGACGCGAAACCGTGGACGGCCGGCTCAACACCGGTCGGCCGGGCGGCAGATCGGCGCGCCGCCGGCGGTGATGTGCGGCTTGCAGCACCCGGTGCTGCACTGGGTGCCCTTGGTGCAGAGCTTGCCTTCCGCCAGAAGCGTCTTGCAGGTCGCTTGCCGGAGATCGGATCGCCGCAATACTGCCCGCGGCCGCAATCCGCGCTCGCCTGGCACTCGTCGGCATCCGCGCAGCGACCCCAGGCGCAGCGCCCAGTCGCGCATTGCGCGGCTGTGGTGCAGAGATCGCCGTGCGCGAGCAGGGTCTTGCAGGCGCGCTTGCCCGAGATCGGGTCGCCGCAGTACTGGCCGCTCCTGCAGTCGGAGCTTGCCTGGCACTCGTCGGCGTCCGCGCAGAACCCCCAGGCGCAGCGCCCGGTCGCGCATTGCGCGGCCTTGGTGCACAGATCGCCGTGCGCGAGCAGGGTCTTGCAGGTGCGCTTGCCCGAGATCGGGTCGCCGCAATACTGCCCGCTCCTGCAGTCCGCGCTCGCCTGGCACTCGTCGGCGTCCGCGCAGAACCCCCAGGCGCAGCGCCCGGTTGCGCATTGCTCCGCCTTGGTGCACAGATTGCCGTGCGCCAGCAGCGCCTTGCAGCTGCGCCGCCCGGCGATCGGGTCGCCGCAATACTGCCCGCGCGCGCAATCGGCGTCCCGCGCGCATTCATCTGTCTTGGCGCACAGGCCGACCGGGCACCTGCCCGACAGGCACTGATCCGGGCCGGTGCAGAGCGCGCCGACATCGCGCTTGGGCCGGCATTTCTTCGGGACCACGCCAGGGATGCCCGCGGCGCAGAACTCGTTGTTATGGCAGTTCGAATCCTCCTCGCAGGTCCGGCCGTCCACCAGATCGCTCGGGAAGACCTGGCGCGGGATCTGCGTGCCTTCTGAGGACTTCGCCTCGGAGCGCGCCCACATCCCGATGAACTGCTCGACGCCGTCGTTCTTGAGCTTGCCCAAGTATTCGGGCTTCAGGCCGACGTCCTGGAGCTCGCGGTGCCAGGCCTTCATCATCCCGACATGGCTCAGGCCCTCGGTGACCTGCTGGCCGTAGGTGTTGAAGCGGTCCGGCGCCTTGACCGCACTGCAGCCCTCGAAGGTGCGGGAATGGACCGCCTCGGTGACCGTGGCGAAGTCGAGCGCGTAGCCGACCGGCAGGCCCCCGTCGTCATAGTCGAGCAGGTAAGCCAGGATCTTTGCGGTCTCGGTCGCGGTGCCCGGGCAGTTCGCCTCGACCCCGGTGGTCACCGAGCCCATGACGTCCTCCCTGGCATCGAGCGGGCCCACGCGCACGCCGAAGAAGCCGCCGGTCTGCTTGACCATGTCGAGCTCGCTGTCGTCAAAGTCGTACTCGTGCCGGAACGGCGGGTCGCCGCCGGCCTTGTAGCCCAGCTCCATCGCGTTGGGGTTGTTGTGCAGGGCATTGAGGGGATAGTCGCCAAACTCGTGCGCGATCACGCGCATGTCGCGCCGCGACTCGCTCGAGACGTGGTCGAGATTGACGATCATGCCCTTCAGCATCGCCTCGCGCACCACCCGCTCGCCGTCATGCGACAGCCCGAGGCGGTTGCGCTCGATGTCGTCCTGGTCGATCCGGCTGCCGCCCGGATCGAGGAAGCCGGGCGGGCTCGGGTAGATCCGGAAGCCGTTGAACACGCCGTTGCCGCGCAGCTTGACGTAGTCGGCCATGTTGGCCTCGGAGATCTCGCTGAACTTCGAAACGCAGTTGTCGAGCAGGCCGCCGGCCTTGTTGCCCTTCAGATAACTGTCGCCGCAGTCGTTGTCGCAGAAGTCGTGACCGAAATTGTTCTGCAGCGGGAAGTCGCCGACGTTGTCGTCGTAATAAAAGCAGCTTGAGATCGCCTGAGTAGCGCGGACCGCCTTGCCGGGGTCGGTCTCGCCCGGATAGTAGATGTCGGCGCCGGCGAGGCGGCTGTTGATCTTGTGCGCCAGATAGAAGGTGCGCACGCCCATGTCGTAGTAACGATTGAGACGCTGGACCGGATCGAAGTCCCGGTCCTCGGCGCCGAACGAATACTCGGACTCGATGCCGAGGACAACGGCGAGCTTGTCGGCCTTCACGATGCGGCGGGCATCGGCCGAGTTGTAAGCGATCTCCATCCAGTCGCGATTCTCGGCGGCCCAAGCCTTGATCGCGTTGATCTGGCGCTCCAGCGACTCGAAGCTGTCGCCTTTCGAGCAGGGATAGCCGTCGCCGCCGGGGCCGCCCTTGCCCTTGTTGGCATAGTAAAGCTGCTCGCACATCGCCTCGTTCTCGACGGCGAAGGCGACCATGATCCGCATCCGGCTGTCCTGGAACTCGCGCTCCGGCGGATCGAACGCCTCCTTGATCCATTCGGTGCTGTAGCGCACGTGCGAGAAGGCGTCGTGGCGCGGGCCCATATGGCTGGCGTGGTCGCCCATGTCGCGGCCGAGCGGCTTGCCGAAGATCATGCTGGCGGTCAGGTTGCCCTTGACCTCGCCGTGGTCACAGGCCTGACCGACCTTGCAGCCGCCGCATTCGGCCGTGTAACCCTTGTCCATGATCCCGTTGCGGAAATTGCCCGGCGCGCCGGTGAAGGCGTAGTTGCCCCCGAACGCCATCGCGTTCATCGGGTGCTCGTGGGTCAGAACATAGCCGCCGGGCATCCGGTCCTGCGCGAGCGCGGCGCCCGGCAGCGCCAGCGCGATCGTCAGAAGGACGGATGCGGCATGGTCGAGCAACCGATGTGTCATGGTTCCCCCCCAACTCTTGATTGCTCGGCGCTTCCATCGAAAACTATACCGCAGATTGTTCGTTAACGAAACCGCGGATCGATCTTCCGGGTGCCGGAGCCGCCTCGGGAATGGCCCGCCGGATTCGCCAGTCTACGAGCCACCCGCCGACCATCTCGGGCCGCGCGACTCAGGCCGTCAGCTCATGCTTTTGGTTCGTGGAAGGAGCCTCGGTCGGCGCGGCCGCGATCGACCTGGTGGGCGTCACTTCGCGAAGCTCGTGGAGTCACTGTAAATATCGGTAGCCCGGGCGCAGGCGCCGGGCTACCGTAGGCAAACAATAAAGCAAAGGGATGGCACCGATGGAACGCATTGCGCTATTCGTGGCTCTTCTGCTCGCATTCGCAGGCCCTGCACTGGGCGACGAGGCGCCGCCGGCGTGGGCGTATCCGGTCAACCCTCCGGGTCTGAAGCCGGCACCCGATGACGGCGTCCCGAGGCAGGTGCCGGACAGCGCCGCCGGGTTCACCCTGACCCAGATTCGGGATCTGCACTTCGCGCCGGACTGGCACCCCGAGGATCACCCGCAGATGCCCGACATCGTGGCGCGGGGAGGAACGAAGGATGTGCTGGCGTGCGGCTCATGCCATCGCGCCGACGGGTCCGGCGGTCCGGAGAACGCGAAGCTTGCCGGTCTGCCCGCCGCCTACATCGTGCAGCAGATGACGGATTTCAAAAGCGGCGCCCGAGCCACGTCGGTGCCCGAGAGGCTGCCACCCCAGTTGATGATCGCCACCGCGAAAGCGATCGACGGACCGGAGATCGAGGCGGCCGCCGCCTATTTCTCAGCGCTCCAGCCGCGGGCAGCGGTCCGGGTGGTCGAAGCGGACAGCGTGCCGAAGACCAAAGTCACGGGCTGGCATCTCGCGGTCGCGTCAGATCACGAAACGGAGCCGCTCGGGCAACGCATCGTCGAGGTGCCGGAGAACCTCGAGTATTTCGCGCTGCGTGACGGCCGCGCCCGCTTTGTCGCCTATGTCCCGTCGGGCAGCGTCCGGCGGGGCCAGGCGCTGGCCGCTTCGGGGGGCGGCAGCACCGTCGCATGCGGCATCTGCCACGGGCCTGATTTGAAGGGGCTCGGGCCCATTCCCGGCATTGCCGGGCGCTCCCCGAGCTACGTCGTCCGCCAGCTCTACGACTTCAAGACGGGCGCTCGCGCCGGACCCTGGAGCGCGCTCATGAAGCCGGTCGTCGCAGAGCTGTCCCTCGACGACATGATCTCGCTTGCCGCCCATGCGGCCTCCCTCAGCCCCTGAGCCGGGCAGCCACGTCGCCGCCGCCCGGACCTCGGCGCGGCGGCGGCGCGAACGAAGCTCGTCCGGCGCTCGCTGCGCCACCGATGGCACGGCCCCGCAGGCCCCAGGAAAACGCCACAGGCCCGCGGCGTCCTTCGGCCGCCTCAATCCAGGTCGCCGAACGTGTCTGGTGAGCGGCAGC
>JBKPNX010000107.1:0-4661 GCA_046732855.1 Pseudomonadota bacterium | reverse complement strand
GCTCTCGCGCTGCTCGCGATGATGACGACCTGGACCGGGAGTTCCGCGGCGTTCAGCCAGGAGCCGCTGCAGCAGTCTGGCCTGATCGATCCGAGCCAGATCCCGTCCGTGCACAATACCCTCTACAAGGTGCCCGAGGGCGCGATCGGTTGGGATCTGCTTGGCGACCTGAACATCACGTCGGAAGCTATCGCCCCCCTCCAGACGATCTTCCACACGGACTACAGCCCCGAGGTCAAGGCGCTCGACGGTCATGAGGTGAAGCTGATGGGGTTCATCTACCCGCTCGAGGGCGGCCTGGAACATGAGCATTTCCTGCTCACCGCCTGGCCGCCCAGCTGCCCGTTCTGCCTGCCTGCCGGGCCATCCCAGATGGTCGAAGTCTATTGCAAGGATCCGGTCAAGTTTACCGACGGCGCTATCATGATGGCCGGAAACTTCGAACTGCTGCACGAGGACCAATCGGGCCTGTACTATCGGCTGCACGACGCTCGCGAGGTCGAGCGCTTCGATGACATCCGCTGGGCCGGCCAGCTGCCCCCGCAGCCCCAGGTACCGCAGTGAGAAGAAGAGCCGACCCTCAGGTCGGTTCTCAAAGCAACGGACTGGTCGGTCAGTATGCCGAGATCGGATTACCCGGGAGCCAGGGGCGAACCGGACGACCGAGTCGGGGGCTATCCCCTTAGCAGGTGGGCCGTGGATTGCTAGAATGCGTCGTCCATTCACAACGGCAGGGGAGGCTCTCGACATGTCACGCATGTTGCTCGCCACCGCCAGCGCGCTGCTGCTCACCACTGGCGTCGCCTGGGCCGAATGCAGTCCGGACAACTGGCAGGACTGCGGTGGCAAACCGTGGGTCGATGGCGACAAGATGGAGACCCCGATCGGCAGCGAGTGGTGGCCGAACGAGCTTTGGGGCGAAGGGGACGAGGCCGGCTCGACCAACTGGTACACCAAGCCCGAGGTGGTCCTGCGGGCGCTCGCCGAAGCCGACAAGGGCAAGGTGTACAAGCTCGGCCACGAGTACAACTCCAAGATGCCGCTGTTCGGCACGCGGCAGTTCGTGATGCGCATCCCGGCGACCCCAACCGGCGGGCCGTTCGGGGCTGAGAAGCTAGTCTATCATGACGAGTTCATCGCCACGGAAATCGGCCAGGTCGGCACTCAGTTCGACGGCCTCGGCCACATCGGCGTGCAACTCGGTCCCGATGGCGAACGCGACAAGATGCGCTTCTACAACGGCTTCGTGGAAGGGCAGTTCGCCACCAGCACCGGCCTGAAGAACCTGGGAGTCGAGAAACTCCATCCGATCGTCGCGCGCGGCATCCTTCTCGACTTTGCTGGCTCGCGCGGCGTCGAATCCATGAACAAGGGCGAATGCGCCAGCATGGACGACGTCAAGGCGGCGCTGAAAAAGCAAGGAATGGAAGACTTCAAGTTCATGGAGGGCGATGCCATCCTGTTCCGCTACGGCTGGGAGAGTCACTGGGACGACCCGGCCAAGTTCAACGACGGCCAGCCCGGCATCTGCTTCGACGTCGCCCGGTGGGTGGCCGAGGAGGTCAAGGCAGGTGTCACCGGCGGCGATACCTGGGCGGCAACCGACCCAGTCCCCTATCCGGATGAGCCAGGTTGCGTGTTCTGCCTGCACACCTACCTGCAGACCCGACACGGCATCGTCAATCAGGAGAATCTCGAGCTCAAGCAGCTCGCCGACGACGGCGTGTACGTGTTCACCTACGTCTACAGCCCGATGCCAATCACCGGCGCGACGGGGTCGGCCGGAGCCCCGGTCGCTATCGACTGAGCGAAGGCAACCGCTGCAAACGGGCCGCGTCCGTCGGGCGCGGCCCGAGCGGCCCGGCCTCGACGGCGCGGACCGCGCCTGCGCCGATTGTCAGATCGCGTGCGGCGCGGCAGACTTCGACGCGCTTCGGCCGCCACGCCGGAGAAACCACCGCCAGAGGGGGCACTCGACATGCATCGCATCGAACAGCAGGATTCCATTGGTCTGCCTGGGTCGGACGAGGCCTCTGGCCTCAGTCGTCGCTCCTTGCTCACGGCCGGCACGGCGGTAGCAGCCACCGCTGCGCTCGCGCGGCCCGCGCTGGCGCTGACCCAGGGATGGCCGGTCGGGCCCGAGGAGATCCGCTATCCATCCGGGGTGTGGAAAGTCCTGGATGATCGCTTCCGCAAGTACATGATCGGCAACACGCCGCTGATCCGCGAGTGGACCGGCTCCTTGTGGGCCGAGGGCCCGGCCTGGAACGGGGTCGGCCGCTACGTCGTGTTCAGCGACATTCCCAACAACCGGCAGATGCGCTGGGACGAGGTCACCGGCCAGGTCACGTTGCTGCGTACACCGTCCAACTTCTCCAACGGCAACACCTTCGACTGGCAGGGCCGGCAGCTCTCGTGCGAGCATCAGACCGCGCGCGTGGTGCGCTACGAGTACGAGGGCGAACCAACGGTGCTGGCCGAGAGCTACGAGGGCAAGCAGCTGAACGCCCCAAACGACATCGTGGTCCATCCCGAGGACGACGGCATTATCTTTACCGATCCCGGGTACGGCAGCCACTGGTTCTACGAGGGCAACGTGCGCGAGCTCCAGCTGCCGACCAGCGTGTATCACATCGACGCTCAGAGCGGGAAGCTGACCAAACTCACCGACGAGATCAAGAAGCCGAACGGCATCTGCTTCTCGCCGGACTACCGGGTCGTGTACATTGCGGACACGGCGCCGACCCACTTCCCGGGCGTGAAGGCCAAGATCATCGCCTGGGACGTGCAGGACAACGGGCGCCGGCTCACCAACCGGCGCGAGTTCGCCACGTTGGACAAGGGCTTCCACGACGGCATCCGGGCGGATGTCGATGGCAACATCTGGTGCGGCACGGGCTTCGGCGGCGAGGGGGTGGACGGCGTGCACGTATATGCGCCGGACGGCACCAAGCTCGGCCAGATTCTGATGCCCGAGGGCACGGCGAACCTGTGCTTCGTCGGCAAGCACCGCAACCGGCTGTTCATGACCGCCAGCCAGTCGGTCTACACGCTTTATACCGCGGCCCAGGGCGCCCACATCACCTGATCCCTGGCACAGCATGGTCGGGGCCAGCGGCGCTGCCGCCGGCCCTTCCTTGCTCGAGACCATGATCGAAGTCGCCTCGGGACCGGGGAGACGCGCCGCGCTGCCGCGCCCGGTCGGCACGCCGCGGCGTGCGTATGTCTCTCGCTGCGGGCCCACCGCCCCGGCCTGCGCCGTTCCGATCGGGCCCCCGTATCTCGTCCAGGCGCCTGCCTTGATCTCCGCCTCGAGCTGCCGGCGCAGCTTCCTCGCCAGGGGCTTGCTTGCGTCCCATTTTTTGCTGCGCTCGTTCATCGGCAGCAGCTCTTCGCCTGCCTCGCAGCAGGTGAAGACAGCAAGTGCAAGTCAAAATTCTCTGGTCAACATCCACCACGTTTCATGTAATTTGGTAAACCCAATTCACTGTCGCGGTAGGGACGGCGATCGCCCGCCGCCCACCGCACGGATCCCGGCGAGCGGAACTACCGCACCGGGCTCCGGATCGAAGAGCGCCTTGCAGGGCCGACCACCGCCGCGCCTGCGGCGCCAGACTGCGGCCATTCCTGGCAATTTGTCCGCACCATGAGGACCGGCTTGAGGGCAGGATTGGGATCTGGTCTGAAAGACCTGCCCAGCACGAAGCCGGTGAGTGGGGCTAGTCCAGCCTTCGCCACCCCTGGCGCTCGTAGAGCTCGGCGCACTTGTTGTTCGCAAGGGTCTGGCCAACAGTTTTGAACACCCAGGACTCGGTTCTGAACCCCAACGGCTCGTTTTCGCATTGAACTATCTCGCCGGTTTGCGGGTTCTGGACCTTGACAGCATGGCTGCAGCCGGCGAGCAGCAGCATGCTTAGCCTGACAATTTTAGCGATCACTAGTTCCTCTCCCCCAAGTGCTACAACGTACTGCGACCCTATCTAATCAGCCGCAGCAGCGACCTACCTCTAATCCTCACCCTGTTCGGCGTGGTCGGTGGCGCCGTAACGTTCGGCGCCCTCGGGCTGTTCCTGGGCCCGACACTATTATCAGTGGCTACGAGTTCATCCGGGCTTGGAACGCTGTCGAACCATCCGACGACCGGCAGCTGAGCTTCACAAAATGAAGTCGAAGTGCTTACCTGGCTCAGCAATTGTCACGCGATCCTCAATGAAGTAGACATCCTCCCCGGCGAAAAAATGGGGGCTGGGGGGATGCAAGACCTCGCGAGCAACGACCGAGCGGAGGCGCTCCAGGCTGCGAAGCTGGCGGTCCGGGCCTACGCGCGCGATCCGTCGTCCAAGAACGAAGCTGGCGTGGAGGAGGCGCTCAGGCGGGTTCGGCGGCTTGAAAGCGTGGCGCGGTGGCGGGGCTCGAAGGCTGTCTTGCGGGCCGCGCACCAGCGCCACCTGGGTATCTTGGAGAATCAACTATTCTCCACTAATTCATAAGACTAAATGTGATACTAACCCATTGAAATCTCACGCGGAGAGGTTTTGTTGACAGCACTTCTCCCTCCGCCATGGTCTTACGAATGCCGGGGCATTTCTTGAGCAGATCCCGAGCTTACCTACAGAATTGACTACGGAAAGCCATCGCTGCCAGCTGGGGCTGCTGCGGCC
>JBKPNX010000106.1:0-20164 GCA_046732855.1 Pseudomonadota bacterium | reverse complement strand
GTCGCCCATTCCCTCTCCCCGCGCCTGCACAGTCACTGGCTGCGGCGCTACGAGATCGACGGCGCCTATGTCCCGCTGCCCGTGCTGCCGGAGCGTCTCGAGCAGGCGCTCCGAGCGCTGCCGGCGCTCGGTTTCGCCGGAACGAACCTGACCATTCCACATAAGGAGGCGGCGGTCGCCCTGGTCGACCGGCTGTCGCCGGCGGCCGAGCGCATCGGCGCCGTCAACACCGTGGTGGTCGAGCCCAACGGCACTCTCTCGGGCGACAACACCGACGGCTTCGGCTTCATCGCCTCGCTGTCGGAGAGCCGGGGCGGGTGGCACGCGACGGCCGGACCCGCCGTGGTGCTGGGCGCAGGCGGCGCGGCCCGGGCGGTCGCGGTGGCGTTGCTCCACGCCGGGGCGCCCGAGGTGCGTCTGCTCAACCGTACGGCCGAGCGCGCGCGCGCCCTGGCGACCGAGCTCGGCGGGCCGGTCCACGCCGTGGCCTGGGCGGGGCGGTCGGCGGCCCTGGCCGACGCCGCGCTTCTGGTCAACACGACGAGCCTCGGCATGCACGGCCAGCCGCCGTTGGAGCTGACGCTCGATGCCCTTCCGCCGACGGCCCTGGTCACCGATGTCGTGTATACGCCGCTGATCACGCCGCTGCTCGCGCGCGCGCGGGCGCGCGGCAACCCGGTGGTCGACGGCCTCGGCATGCTGTTGCATCAGGCGCGGCCCGGCTTTCGCGCGTGGTTCGGGGTCGATCCGGCGATCGACGACGACCTGCGCGCGGCCGTGCTGGCCGGGCTGCCGGCAACCGGCTGACATGTTCCTGCTCGGCCTGACCGGCTCGATCGCCATGGGCAAGTCGACCGCGAGCCGGACCTTTCGCGCCTTCGGCGTGCCGGTGTTCGACGCCGATGCCGTGGTGCACCGGCTGTTCGCGCCGGGTGGCGCGGCGCTCGCCCCGGTCGCGGCGGCGTTCCCCGGTTGTCTGGATCCGGCCGGCGGCATCGATCGCGCGGCGCTCGGCCGGCAGGCGTTCGCCGATGCTGCGGCGCTGGCCCGGCTCGAGGCGATCGTCCATCCGCTGGTGCGCCGGGCGGAACGTCGGTTTCTCGAGCGCTGCGCGGCGTTGCGCCGGCCGCTTGCCGTGCTCGATATCCCATTGCTGTACGAGACCGGCGGCGAGCGCCTGGTCGACGCGGTCGCCGTGGTCAGCGCCCCGGCCTATCTCCAGGCCCAGCGCGTGCTCAGGCGCAAGGGCATGAGCGCGGACCGCCTGGCGGCGATCCGCCGCCGCCAGGAGCCAGACGTCGAAAAGCGTCGGCGCGCCGACTTCGTCATTCCGACCGGTCTTGACCGCCGCCGCTCGGTCGCGGCGATCGCCCGCATCATCGATCGGGTGCGCAAGCGGCGGGGCACGCGCTGGCCGCACGCCTGGCCGCCGTGATCGACTCGAGCTGAGCCGTCCTCGCTTTCAGGTTGCAGAAGGCGCGGGCCCGCGGCATCTTTCAGCGACTCCCGCGACGCGCATCAGCGCCTTCTTGGGGAACTGCAATGCCGGATTCCAGCTGGTCGGCGCCGACCCGACGCCATCTGCCGATCATTCTGATCCGCGGCTTCGGCGGCCTCTCGGTGGAGGACGAGAAAGCGCTCGCCTATCAGGGCTTCAACGACGGCAGCGTGTACCCGCAAAAGCGCGGCGAAAACTACATCTACGAAGGCCTGATCCTGCGTCTGCTCAAACACCGCCGTCAGTATTACGACGCCACCAACGTGGTCGGGTACTTTGCCAGTCCGGTAACCAACTCTCAGCCCGTTCCCAAAGATCTCGCCGACCTCGATCCAGACTTCTTCAGCGGGCACAAGGTGGTGATCGACGCCGGCATGGCGTCGCGCCTCCTCCAGTCGGAGGGCGATCCGTTCTGCACGGTGTGGGTGTTCCGCTACTATGATCTGAACGATCGCACCTTCGCGGTCTATGGCGAGGCGCTGGTACGGCTGATTCAGTTCATCCAGGCGCTACTCCAACTCAAGCAGCATGCGGATCCCGCGCACCGCAACAGTTCGCTCAAGGTCAACATCGTCGCGCACTCCATGGGCGGTCTGATCGTGCGCGATGCGATCCAGCGGGCTTACCCTCGGCTCACCGGACGGACGGACGCCGCGGATCAGGCGATCAACAAGATCGTGACGCTCGGCACGCCGCACAAAGGCATCAGCTTTCAGCTGATCCGGGAGCTGCGCTGGCTCGGGATCGAGGCGGAGGACGAGCTCAGGCATTTCAACCCAGACGAACAGGAGGAGCAGGGCAACCCGGCCGCCTGGGTCAACTTCCACAAGCACTTCCCGCTCGAACGCCTGCTTACGGTGGTCGGCACCAATTTCCGCAGCTACGGCGTGCGCGCGTCGACGTGGGCGAACCGCCTGTTCGCCGTCGGCGGGGAATACGGCCCCAACTACAATCGCAGCGACGGCTTGGTGAAACAGGCATACGCGCAGATCGCTGGCGTACCGCGCACCTTCGTGCACAAGTGCCACGGCGGCTTCGACTCGCTGGTCACCTCACGCGAGACCTATGAGATCACGACCCGATTCTTCAACGGCAACGTCCGGGCGCGGCTGCGCCTGATCAACGGTAAGGTCACGCGTGGTTTCGACTGGATCGGCAAAAGCGAATTTTTTTTCGGCGTTTCGATCAAGCCGCGCCGTGTCGACTTCGAGTTGTTCCACCAGAGCAAGGACGCTGAGAACTGCTACGGCCCGTTCCACACCGCGGATCTCAGCGACGGCGACCCCGCGTTTGCCTGGGCCGACGACCGGCGCCTGATCTGGGAAGGCTACCTCGATGTCGATTTCAAGCGGCAGCGCGATCTGGTCCTGCGCGCCGACTTCTATGTCGGCGAGCGCGATCTGTTCGGCGTCGGATTTTCGGATAACGTGGTCTTCTACAAGCAATATTATGTGCGCGCGATCTTCAAGAACGGCCTGGAGCTGTTCCTCTACACTGGTGAGGAGTTCGCCGGCGAGGACACCGACGAATCGGTCAAGCCGCCGATGCCTTACCAGGATGGCGGCTGGCGCTTCGAGGTCGGAGGTACCGGGTTTGAAGCCATTCTGCAGATCGAGCTCGACTGGGTGCCCGAGGATGGTCCGCCCGTTGCCCTGGACCCGCGCCTGAGGGCCGCGGGACCGGTATCGGTATGAAAGTCGCGCGGTTGAGCAGGACGCCTGCTTGGCAACCGTAGGAGAACTCATTAGAACGCGCCTCGCTGGCAGGAGGCGCAATGCGCGAGATCGTTCTCGACACCGAGACCACCGGGCTGGAGCCGAACGACGGCCATCGGATCATCGAGATCGGCGCGGTCGAGCTGTTCAACCACGTGCCGACCGGACGGGTATTCCACAGCTACGTCAACCCGGGGCGCGACGTGCCGGTGGAGGCCTTGCAGGTGCATGGGCTGAGCGCGGCGTTCCTCGCCGGGCAGCCGCCATTTGCCGAGGTGGTCGAGGAGTTCCTGGCCTTCCTCGACAATGACGGCGCAGCCAATCCCGCGGCCGCACGGCTGGTGATCCACAATGCCGACTTTGACATCGCGTTCCTCAACATGGAGCTCCGGCTGCTGCAGCGTCCGCCGGTGGACGGCGGCCGTCTGATCGTCAACACCCTGCAGATCGCTCGGCAGCGCTTCCCCGGCGCGCCGAACAGCCTGGACGCGCTGTGCCGCCGCTTCAACGTGGACAGCTCGGCGCGCACCAAACACGGCGCCCTGCTCGATGCCGAGCTGCTGGCGGAGGTCTATCTGGGCCTCATGGGCGGCCGCCAGCCCGATCTGGGGCTGATCGCCACGATCTCCGCCCAGCGCGCCTCGATCCTGCGGCAGCGGATACCGCGCCCCCCCCGGCCGCACGCGCCGACGCCTGAGGAGCTCGCAGCGCACCTCGCTTTTCTGGCGCAGATCAAGGAGCCGATCTGGCTCGCCTGACTGAGAGCCGGGGCGACTGGCCCCGAGCCTTGGCCGAGCCGCGTCCGGTCGGCTAGAAACGGCGGGACCCGCGCACGCGCAGCGAAGGGATGCTGGCATGGCGAAGATCGAGGTGAAGCGACCGATCGTCGAGATCGACGGCGACGAGATGGCCCGGATCATCTGGCACATGATCAGGGACAAGCTGATTTTCCCCTACCTCGACCTGGAGACCCTCTACTTCGACCTCTCGATCCAGAGCCGGGACGCGACCGAGGACCGGATCACGGTCGAGGCCGCCGAAGCGGTCAGGGAGCACAATGTCGGTGTGAAGTGCGCCACGATCACCCCCGACGAGGCGCGCGTGAAGGAGTTCGGCCTCAAGCAGATGTGGCGCTCGCCGAACGGCACCATCCGTAACATCCTCGGCGGCACCGTGTTCCGCGAGCCGATCATCTGCAAGAACGTGCCGCGCCTGGTGCCGGGCTGGACCGAGCCGATCGTGATCGGCCGCCACGCGTTTGGCGACCAGTACCGCGCGACCGACATCAAGGTACCGGGCCCCGGCACGCTCACTTTGACCTTCACCCCCGACGGCGGCGGGCAGCCGCGGCAATACCAGATCTTTCATTTCCCAGAGGGCGGCGTCGCGCTCGGCATGTACAACCTCGACGGTTCGATCCGCGACTTCGCGCGCGCCGCGTTCAACTACGGCCTGACGCGCGGCTACCCGGTCTACCTCTCGACCAAGAACACGATCCTCAAGGTCTACGACGGCCGCTTCAAGGATCTGTTCCAGGAGGTGTTCGACGCCGAGTTCAAGGACGCCTTCGCGGCAAAGGGGCTGATCTACGAGCACCGCCTGATCGACGACATGGTGGCGGCCGCGCTGAAGTGGCGCGGCGGCTTCGTGTGGGCGTGCAAGAACTACGACGGCGACGTGCAGAGCGATACGGTGGCGCAGGGCTTCGGCTCGCTCGGCCTGATGACCTCGGTGCTGCTGACGCCCGACGGCAGGACGGTCGAAGCCGAGGCGGCGCACGGCACCGTGACCCGCCACTACCGCGAGCATCAGCAGGGCAAGCCGACCTCGACCAACTCGATCGCCTCGATCTTCGCCTGGACGCGAGGGCTGACCTATCGCGCCAAGATCGACGCCACGCCCTCAGTCGGAGGGTTCGCGCAGACGCTGGAGCGGGTGTGCGTCGCGACGGTCGAGGGCGGCGAGATGACCAAGGATCTCGCTCTCCTGATCGGCCCGGACCAGCCGTGGCTGACCACCGAGCAGTTCCTCGACGCGATCGCGGCGAACCTCGAGGCGGCGCTCGCGCGCTGAGCGCCGGCCAGGATGCCAACAATACCAACGGCGGCCGGCGACCTAGGCGGCTCGACGCTCGCCCGGCTCAGCATCCGGATCGACCTGGACGGCGGGTTTCGCATCGGGCCGGGCAAGATCCGCCTGCTCGAGCTGATCGAGGCGACCGGCTCGATCTCGGCCGCGGGCCGCGCCATGGCGATGTCCTACCGACGCGCCTGGCTCTTGGTCGAAAGCCTGAACACGAGCTTTCGCGAGCCTGTGGTCGCCGCCCAGTCCGGCGGCCGCCATGGGGGCGGCGCGCAGCTGACCCCGTTCGGGCGCGATCTGGTCGCGTGCTATCGGGCGATCGAGCGCGAGGCCGCCGCGGCTGCGGACCGCCATCTCGCGGCGATCGAAGCCGCGCAGGCGCCCGTCGGGGAGGCACGGTAGGCGCAGGCGCAAAAGCGGGCGGGTTTCACTTTCGACCCCATTGGAAGGACACGGGACGCAACAGCGTCACGTCCCCGCAGAAGACGGTGAGATCAGGCGGAATACTGCCGCGTTCAAAGGCTTCACGGGAAACGGGGAGACTACGCCATCAAGAACCGCCGCTCCCTCGCGTTGACCAGCGGGGGCACGAACCCTAGAGATTGAACGAATCGTACAGGCTGGCGCACCGGCCCCAGAAGGCCGCTCGATTGCGCGGGCGGGAACTGCGCCAGGGGAGGCGGGAACAGGTGGTTACGCGGCGCGATGTTCTTGCCGTGATCCGGCTGGCGATTTCTGACGGCGTTCTTCCCTGTCTGGAGTCGGGCATCAGCCCATGAGCCTGAAGGTCGAGGGCGTCGTCTCGGGCTACACGCGCGAGGTGCCGATCCTGAAGGACGTCGATCTGGTCGCGCGCGATGGTCTCGTCACCGTGATCATCGGCCCGAACGGCGCCGGCAAGTCGACGCTGCTGCGCACCATCTACGGCTATCTGCAGCCGAGCCGGGGCGACGTGCTCCACGACGGCCGCTCGATCAAGGGTCTGCCGCCCGAGCGCATGCTCGGCGAAGGCATCGCTTATCTGCTCCAGGGCCACAGCGTGTTCCCGCGGATGAGCGTCGAGGAAAACCTCGAGCTCGGCGGCTGGCTGTTCAGGCGCGACCGCGCGCGTATGCGAGCGGCATTCGAGCAGGTCTACGCGCGCTTCCCCCGGCTCAATGAGCGACGCCGCCTGAATGCCGGCGCGCTGTCGGGCGGCGAGCAGCGCATGCTCGAGATCGCGCGCCTGACCATGACCGGGCCGAAGACGCTGCTGCTGGACGAGCCCTCGGTTGGCCTGATGCCGAAGCTGGTCGATTTCGTCTACGAGGAGATCGCGAAGCTGAAGCAGGAGCAGTTCACGATTTTGGTGGTCGATCAGAACGTCAAGCAATCGATTGGAATCGCCGATTACGTCTACGTGCTCAATCTCGGCGAAAACAGTCATCACGGGCCGCAGCACGAGTTCGCGCTCCGGCTCGAGGACATCATCCGCGAGTGGCTGTGATGGATCTCAGCCTGCTCACCGACCCGGCGATCCTGTCGGAGCTGATCTTCCAGGGTCTGGTGCGCGGCGCGATGTACGCGCTCATGGGCATCGGCCTGTCGCTGATCTTCGGCATTCTCGGCGTGGTCAATTTCGCGCACGGCGAGTTCTTCATGCTCGGCACCTACGCGATGTATTTCGTCGCCGCGGCGCTCGGCCTGCCGTTTGTCGCCGGCGTGGCGGCTGCGGCAATCGTCCTGTTCGTCGTGGGCGTACTGATCGAGCGCGCGCTGCTCGAGCCGCTGCGCCGGCGCGCCGGGCGCGACTGGCTACTCGATTCGTTCGTGCTCACGATCGGCCTCATGGTGATCCTGCAGAACCTCGCGCTGCTCGGCTTCGGCAGCCGCCGGCGCGGCGTGACCGCGCTCATCGAGGGCAGCCTCACGCTTGGCAACGTGACCATCACCTACGAGCGCCTGGCGATCCTGGCGCTGGCCGTGCTGATCGTCGGCCTGCTCGGCGCCTACATCAGGTTCAGCGCCACCGGCAAGGCGATCCGCGCGACGGCGCAGCATCCCGAGGCCGCGCAGACGCTCGGCATCGCCATCGACCGCATCTACACGGTCGCGTTCGGCATCGGCGCGGCGCTCGCCGGCGCCGCCGGCGCGCTCCTGATCTCGATCTTCCCGGCCTTTCCCACGGTCGGCTACCAGCCGGTGCTGAAGAGCTTCGCCGTGGTGATCCTGGGTGGGCTAGGCAGCATCCCGGGCGCGATCGCCGGCGGCTTCGTCCTCGGCATCGTCGAGGCCTATGCGATCTTCTTCATGTCCGCCGGCTGGCAGAGCGTGCTCACGCCGCTGATCATCATCCTGGTGCTGGTGTTCCGCCCGCAAGGCCTGTTCACGGCCCAGGGCGAGCGGCCGTGAACGTCGCGCCGACCGCAACCTCGGCGCGCGGCATCGCCGCTTCGACGCCGGCCCGCGTCCTCAAGGTCGCGGCGCTGGTCGGCCTGCTGATCCTCGTCCCGCCGTTCGTCGACAGTCCGTACCTGACGACGGTGTTCATCTCGGCGCTGCTGTTCGGGCTGTTCGGCGCGGTTTACGACCTGATGATCGGCTACGCCGGGCTCGCCAACTTCGGCTACGCCGGCTTCATTGCGGCGGGCGCCTACGGCTCGGCGCTGGCCTCGTTCCACTACGGCATCAGCCCCTGGCTCGGCCTCCTGATCGGCGGCGCGTGCGGCGCGCTGCTGGGGCTGCTCACCGGCCTGATCACGCTGCGCCTGCGCGGCCTCTATCTGGGCCTGACCACTTGGTTCGTCGCCGAGGCGCTGCGCTCCACCATCGCCAACACGCCTGGCTACACCCGCGGCATGCAGGGCCTCGCCGTGGACCCGTTCCCGAGCGCGCTCGGCATCGACTTCGCGCGCGGCCAGCTGCTCAGCTACTACTATCTCCTGATCGCGCTCGGCGTACTGATCATGCTCGCCATGCACTTGCTCGTGCGCTCCAAGATCGGCCTCGCGTTCCGGGCGATCCGCGAGGACCAGCTGGCGACCGAGAGCCTCGGCCTGAACGCCACCAGGTACAAGCTGATCAACTTCACCCTGGCGTGCTTGCTCACCGGCGTGCTCGGCGCGTTCTACGCCCACTACCTCGGGATTCTCTCGCCCACGCCCGAGGAGTTCGGAGTGCCGCGCACGGTCGAGATCCTGACCGTGTGCTACGTCGGCGGCCGCGGCACGCTTTGGGGCTCGCTGTTCGCCGGGTTCCTGCTGGTCGGTTTCCAGGAGTATTTCCGCGAGCTCGAGGCGTGGCGTCTCGTGATGTACGGCGCGCTGCTGATCCTGGTCATGCTGTTCGCGCCGAAGGGCCTCGCCGGGCTCAGAAAATACCTCTGGTGAAAGCGGATGCTGCGCCCGAGCGGGAGTTGCGCGGACCATGGACGCAGCCTGACACTGACGCGACAAGCACAGCCGGTCGAGTCGCAGGAGCCTGGAGATGGCCGTGGTCACTCTGAATGCCGTGATCCACCGCGAGGACGATCTCTATGTCGCCGGGTGCCCAGAGCTTGGACGGTGAGCCAAGGTCGGACCATTGAAGACGCGGTCGCCAACCTCAAGGAGGCCACGGAACTCTACCTCGAGGATCAGACGGAGCCGCCTACCATCCGCCCGGCGACCCTGACGACTTTCTCCATTGATACGGCGAATGCCGAGGCTGCCTAAGGGTTGCTGGCAAGCGCGTGCTCGCCGCATCGCAACGTCTCGGGTTCAAGCGCCTGCGCTCGCGCGGCAGTCATGTCGTCCTGGTCCGGTCCACGGGGGATCTGGGGCGTCCGTTTGCGTGGTGCCACTCCATGACCAGATCGCGACCGGCACGCTGCGCGGCGTCTGGCGTCAAGCGAGCGTTTCGCCGGACGAGTTCCTCTCGGCCCTGCGGTAGCCGCTCCTTGCGGGCGCGTGC
This sequence comes from Pseudomonadota bacterium, assembly GCA_046732855.1. GTDB lineage: Bacteria > Pseudomonadota > Alphaproteobacteria > Geminicoccales > Geminicoccaceae > JBKPNX01. Next base: position 10,939 of record JBKPNX010000106.1, on the reverse strand, counting down.
TGGATGGCTGATCTCGACTGCGATGGCCCTTATGGCTGGGCAAGCCAGCGGGCGATCCGATAGGTTGCTTGCGGCTCGAGTGAGGCGGTCAAGTTGGATCTACATCGTCTGCAACGGGAAGGGTACAGCGTCGCGGCGTTGCGGCGGCTCGCGAGGCGGCGCCTGCCGCGCATGGTGTTCGATTTCGGCGACGGCGGCGCCGAGGACGAGATCACCCGGGCGCGCAACGAGATGGCGTTCGCCGATTGGGAGTTCCTGCCGACGCCATCGAACGGCACCAGCTCGCGCGACCGGTCGATCGAACTGTTCGGCGCGCGGCTGGCGCTGGCCGTGATCATCGCTCCGACCGGGCAGCCCGAGCTGCCGGCGGCGCGTCGGGTGGTCGCCGCGTCATGACCCCACGCGAGGCGAGTCGCGAACTGCGGATCGACGCCGGGTAGAGGCATCTCTCGTGATCGAACGCGGCTTCGAAATGCTCGCGCGCCTGCTGTTCGTGGCGGTGGCGCTCGCCCTGTTCGCGCTGGCCATAAGCATGGTGGTCGCGGGCGCCTGGGAGCTGCTGCGCGGCGCGTTCGGTGGCCAGGTCGGCATCTACAACCTGATGAACGGGGTCGGCCTTTTGATCGTCAGCCTGGCGATCGCAGACGTCGCCAAGTTCGTGGTCGAGGAGAACGTGGTGCGTGATCGTCAGCTGCGCTCGCCGGCCGAGGCGCTGCGCTCGATGACCCGGTTCATGACCATCATCATCATCGCGCTGTCGCTCGAGGCCGTGGTCGGCATCTTCGAAGCAGGTCGCGAGCGGCAGTTCGACCAGCTGCTCTACCCGACCATGGTGATGGCCGCCGCGGTCGTCGCGTTGGTCGGGCTCGGCGCGTTCCAGTTCCTCAGCCGGCGCTCGCAGCGGGAAGCGGCGGCGGGCGCCGACGATGCCGACGCCCCAACGAGCGAGCATCGATAGGGTTGGATCGAACCAGACCGCGATCGCTCTCCTCGTCCCGCAGCAGCGGCGTACCCCAATCCTCCTGCCGGATGACGCGGCGCGATCCGCTGCTTGGCGCCGCAGTCAGCCCGTGTTCGCGGTCGAAGGACGGAACCGCATCGGATCGAGAAGATTTCGCCGCGAAGGCAGCGCCATTCCTGCCCTATGTGACCAGGTCTCAGGCCGCGTCGCCGGAAGGGCTGCCGGCCTGGCGCTGGTAGATTGCGCGCACCGTGTCGATGGTGTCCGCCTCCTCGGGCTTTTTGTCCGGGCGATAGGCCTTGACCCGCGCGAAGCGCAGCGCCAGCCCGCCGGGATAGTGCGGGCTCGCCTGGAGATCGTTGAACGCGATCTCGACCACGATCTCGGGACGGAGATAGACGGTATAGCTGTCGCGTCCGATCTCGCGCGCGAGAAATTGCTCGGTCTGCCACGCGAGCATCTGGTCGGTCATACCCTTGAACGTCTTGCCTAGCATCACGAAGCCGCCGTTCACCGGATCGCGGGCGCCAAGATGCAGGTTCGACAGCCAGCCCTGGCGCCGGCCGTTGCCCCACTCCGCCCCAAGGACCACGAGATCGAGGGTGGTCGCGGCTTTGACCTTGAGCCAGCTCTTGCCGCGGGCGCCGGCCTCATAAGGGGCGTGCAGCGCCTTGGCCATGGCGCCTTCATGGCCCGCGGCGAGCGCCCGGGCGACGAACGCTTCGGCTTCGTCCAGCCGATCGGTCACGATCCGGGGGGTGCGCAGGCGCTCCGGCAGCGCCGCAGCGAGCGCTGCGATGCGTTCTTCCCCGGGCCGGTCGATCAAGGGCACGCCGTCGAGCGCGAGCGCGTCGAAGAAGAACGACTCGAGTGGCAAGCTCTCGCGCATCGCCGCGACGTCGAGCTTGCGGCCGAAGCGCCGCATGGTGATCTGAAACGGCTGGGGCCAGCCGTCGGCCCGCAGCGCGATCGCTTCACCGTCCAGGATCGCCTCGCGCACGGGCAGGCCGCGCGCCGCTTCGACGATCTCCGGCACCGCCCCTGTCACCTCGTTGAGCCGGCGGCTGAACACGCGCACGTCGTCGCCGGCCTTGTGCACCTGGATCCGTGCGCCATCGAGCTTGTACTCGAACGCGGCGCGGCCGAGCGTGCCGAGCGCCTCGGCGACGTCTTCGGCGGGCTGGGCAAGCATCGGCCTGACTGGCCGGAACAGCTGGACTGCGAACCGGGCCAACCCGGTCCGGCCTTCGAGCGCGGCTCGAGCGACCGTGCCGATGTCGCCGGCCATCATCACCGCGCGCCGCACCTCGTCGGGCGGCAGTCCGCTCGCCCTGGCGACCGCTTCGGCCATCAGGCCTTCGAGCGCGCCCTGGCGCAGCTCGCCGAGCAGCAGGCGGATCAGGAATTCCTGCTCGTCGGCCGTGGCGCGGGCGAACAGCTCGTGCAGCAGTCGGGTTCGTTCGGCGCCGGCGCCCTTGCCACGGACCTCGACCAGTCGATCGAGGGTAAGGTCGAGATCGGCCAGCGTCAGCGTGGGCCTCGTCGCCGCAACCGCGCTTTGCGCCGCGCGCAGGGTGGCAGAGCCGATGCCGATCCTGCCCTGGCGCGGCGCGCCCGAAAGCACGCCGACCGCCGCCTCGAGCCACGCGGGCTCGCAGCGCGCCAGACAGTCGGCAATCAGCTCGATCTTGTCCCGCCGGCCGGCGCTCGCCGCGACGCGCCGTGAGGTCTCCACGATCTCGTGCAGCTCCATTGCCTCGCTCCCGACGGGGGCATGCCGGGACGAATCGTAGCGCAAGCGTCGCGAGAAGCCACAATCGCGCATTAGGGTGGCGGCGAGCAGCTATGGTCGAGCCGGACCCGGAGCTGAACGCTGGTTCGGGGCGTCAAGCTGGTGCCGGGGCCTTGGGTCAGGCTCGCGCGCCGACAATCGGAAACGCGACGTCGCGCTGGTCAGCGCAGGGCGGCGAGCGGCTCCGATTCGAGTATCGCGGCCAGATCATCGACCGGCATGATGCTGCGCCGCGAGCCGCCCTCCTGATCGCCGATCAGCCCGACTGCGCGCTCGTTGACGAACACCGGAGCGCCGATCGTGGCCGGCGCGCCAGCCAGGTCAACCGCCGCGCTCCCGCTGGCAGCGCCAGCCGCCGCCGGCTGCAACGTGGCAGCGGTCATGCGCGCCCGATCGTGGCCGAGCAGCTCGAGCACGTCGACGGTTTGGCCAGGCGCCAACGCGGGTCGTCGGGCGAGCGCAGCTGGACGGCCGGACCGGGGCACGTGCACCACGGCAAGATTACGGGCCGGATCGGTATGGACCACGAGGCCCAGCACCTTCTCGCCATCGCCGGTGGTGACGTCGATCACCGAAGCGGTGCCGACCAGATCGGCGGTGGTCGCGACCAGCCGCGGCCTGACGTAGAAGCCGCTGCCCCGCTGGCTGCCCGTCTCGAGCCGCACCAGGCTCGCCGCGCGCGGGTCGAGCGCCGCGGCGAACACGGTCGGGTCGGCGCGCGCGCCGGTCTCGCTACTTTGGCCGGAATCGAGCCACCCCAGATCGGCGGGATCGCGCGATCTCTTCTGTGCAAGCGGCGGGCCCGGCCCTACTTCCGGCTCGATCGTCGCGAGCAGCGGCAGCGCCGCCCCATCCGCCTCGGACGGGCTGGTCGGCCCCGTGCGCGGGATCGCGTCCGCGACCAACTCCGGCCCGCCGGTCTGCGGGTTCATGTCGCCCGCACCCCCGTCCACCAGCGCGGCGACGAGCGCCGAGATCGGCAACTGCGGCGGCTCGCCCTGCCAATGGTCGAACTCTTCCCAACTGAAGGCGCCGGCGCGATGCTGCTCGTAATCTCGATCCCGCGGATCCAGCCCTTCGACGACGGCGAACTGGCGCATCTCGCGCTGGCGCAGCTGCGTGCGCCAGATGCGGTCCCGCCTCACGTCACGCAGGGCGATCGGGATCGTGGCTTCCTTGCCCGCTCGCACCGTGCTCCGTTCGAATTCGTAGGCGCGGTACACCGGCCGGTCGCGCGAGCGTGGAGTTTCCTTCAGAGCCGCGAGCTTCTCCTCCAGATCGCCATCGCTGTCGAAGTGATTGAAGGTCGAAATCACGCCGCCCACCACCATGCCGATCAGATCAAGCATCGGATCGCCGACCTGAAGGATGCTGAAGCCGTTCTTCTTGCGCTCCCGCTCGGCCTCCCGAACGCTTGCCTGCGCCTCGTCGTAGTCCGGGTTCCTCTCGGTGCGGACGCCGGTCTGATAGAGCGAGGGCACATTCTGAAAGTCGATCACGCGGTGGGCGGCGCGCAGATCGCTGGGCTGCTCCACCAGGAGAAGGCATGGCGCCGCGGCAGCGGCAGCGGCCTGATCCTCATAGGACTCCAGGGGCAGGTCAGCGATCAGCGGCACGGTGGGCGCGCGCACCCACTCGAGGCTCGAGGTCGGCGTGACCAGGACGACGGCGAACGGCGGCGCATGTGCCTTGTCCAGGCGACCGCTTTGGGCCGCGGTGTGCACGAGCTTGAGTTGGTCGAGACAGTCGCCGGCGCCGGCCCAATCGATCGGGGTTACGGAGCTGGGCGAGCTTTCACCACCATTTGCTGTGGTCACCGCAGCCGTGGTGGTCGCGCGCCGCGCTGCATCCGGAGCCGCAGCCTGGCAGGACGCGAGCACGCCCACCAGGACTGCGACCCCGCATCTCGCTGCTAGCTGCATGGTGCCGCCTCGTTGGCCACGAAGCCGGCGGCATGTTAGCGCGTCTGATCGGCGATTTCAACCAAAAGGAGATCAGAGGCTGGGCAGTTCATCGATCTGGTTTAGGCGTCCGGCAGGCCCGGAGCGCGCGCCTCAGGCGTAGCGCTCGATCATCCCGCTCACCTCGCGCAGAACCCGCTCGAGCAGCACCTCGTCGTCCGCCTCGACCATCACGCGAATCATAGGCTCGGTCCCGGACGGCCGAACCAGCAGCCGGCCACGGCCGGCGAGGTCCTTTTGCGCGGCTTCGATACAGCGCTGCACCGTTGCCTCCCGCAGCGGCTCGCCGCCGTTCAGGCGGCAGTTGTGCAGCCGCTGAGGCAGCGGCGTAAACACGCGCCCGATGGCGCTGAGCGGGTGCTTCTGGCCGCGCAGGACCGCGAGGACCTGCAGGCCGGCTAGCAGGCCATCGCCGGTGGTCGCGAAGTCGGTCATGATGATGTGGCCGGACTGCTCGCCGCCGAGATTGTGACCCGTCCGGCGCATCTGCTCGACCACGTAGCGATCGCCCACCTGCGTGCGATGCAGGCGCAGGCCGCGCCCCTCGAGATGCCGCTCCAGGCCCAGGTTCGACATCGTGGTCGCGACCACCCCGTCGCCCCGCAGGAGGCCACGTACCTGCCAGCTCTGGGCGAGCAGCGCGAGCATCTGGTCGCCGTCGATCAACTCGCCGCGCTCGTCGGCGAGGACGATCCGATCGGCGTCGCCGTCGAGTGAGATGCCGAGGTCGGCGCCGTTCTCGAGCACCGCGGCGCACATCGCCTCAGGCGCAGTCGAGCCGCAGCGGACATTGATGTTGAAGCCGTTCGGCTGCGTACCGAGCTCGATCACCTCGGCGCCGAGCTCCCACAGCACCTTGGGCGCCGCCGCATACGCCGCGCCGTTGGCGCAGTCGATTACGATCTTGAGCCCTTCCAGGGACATGCCCCGCGGCAGGCTCGCCTTGAGCGCTTCCATGTAGCGGCCGCGCGCGCCCTCGAGGCGGACCGCGCGGCCGAGTTGGTCGGGGCTCGCCAAGCCCTCGTCAGCCGGCCCCCGCATGCCTTCCTCGATCGCCAGCTCGATCGCATCGGACAGCTTGTAGCCATCCGGGCCGAACAGCTTTATTCCGTTGTCCTGGTACGGATTGTGGGACGCAGAGATCATCACGCCAAGGTCGGCACGCAGCGAGCGCGTGAGCATGGCGACGCCCGGCGTGGGCAAGGGGCCAAGCAGGGTGACGTCCATTCCCATGGCGATGAACCCGGCGGTGAGCGCCGGCTCGAGCATGTAGCCAGAAAGCCGCGTGTCCTTGCCGATGACGACCCGATTGCGGTGACTCCCGCGCCTGAAGTGCCGCCCCGCAGCCAAGCCCAAGCGCAAGGCCATCTCGGCGGTCATCGGCGGCTGATTGGCGGTGCCCCGAACGCCATCGGTGCCGAACAGTCTACGAGCCATACCACCCCCCACCCAACAGCGCCGGCAGCAGCTTACCACAAGCGCCCGGCCGACGGTGCCCGCGCGCACAGTATCCGGATGCAGCCTCAACCGGGAGGCTGGTCCGCGAGAGCACGCCAGAGAGCCACAGCCTGTTGCATTGCTGCAACATCGTGCACGCGCAAAACGGCCGCGCCAGCCGCGGCCCCCCAGAGACCCGCCGCGAGCGACCCGGGCAGGCGTTCGGCCGGCGGCGCACCACCCGCCAGACGCCCGATGAAGCTCTTGCGCGACGTCCCGAGCAGGATCGGCAGACCGAGCCCGAGATAGAGGCCGAGCCGGCTCAGGATCTCGAGATTATGGGCGAGGGTCTTACCAAACCCTATGCCGGGGTCGACGATCAGACGGGCGCGCGCGTAACCGGCCTCGGTCCACGCGTGCACGCGCTCCACGAGGTGGTCGAACACGTCGAGCGGCGCGCACTCGTATGTCGGCTGCACCTGCATCGTCGCCGGCTCGCCCCGGCTGTGCATCAGCACGACCGGCAGGCCGCTGTCGCCGGCCGTCGCGAGGGCGTCGGCGTCGTTGCGCAGGCCGGAGATGTCGTTGATCATGCGCGCGCCGGCCCTGACCGCGGCACGCATCACAACGGCCTTACGGGTATCGATCGAGACCAATACGCCCGCCCCGGCGAGCGCCTCGACCACCGGCACCGTGCGCCTGATCTCCTCGTCGGCCGGCACCGATTTGGCTCCCGGCCGCGTCGACTCGCCCCCGACGTCCACGATCTCGGCGCCTTCCGCATGCAGTCGCAGCCCGTGCGCGATGGCGGCCGCCGGCTCGAAAAACCGCCCGCCGTCCGAGAAGCTGTCGGGGGTGACATTGACCACGCCCATCAGCAGCGGTCGGCCTGTCGGCAGGCCTTCCGGCCAGCTGGGCGGTGCGCCCAGGCGTGCGCACAGCTGTGTCGCGATTGCCTGCACCTCGTCCGGCTGATGCTGCAGCCACGTGGCGAGTCCCGTCGCCGACAGGACTTTCCGATCGATGCCCTGGGCTCGCCGCCGCCAGATTTCGCAGGCGGTGAACGCCGCGCTGCCGCCGCACAGCGCCAACGCCCAACCGCCTTTGATCGACGCCCGCGCCGCCTCACCCTGGAGGATGCCAAGCGGCCGCAGGTACACCCGCGTCATCGCATCCGCCCGCGCCGAAAAGATTGCTGCGCTTCTCAGCGGCAGGCCGCGGCTAATGAGATGTCATGCGCCCGGTTGCGGGCTCGGCTCCATGCCGCCGGCTTCGTCCTTGGGCGGCGCCGTGGTCGGCACGGATCCGCGCCGGCCGCTTGGCGCCGTAGCGCTGGGCGGCTCCTGCGGCGGCGCTTTCGGCAACGGATCGCCGCGCAGCACCGCGCTCACCTCTTCGCCGGTCAGAGTCTCGTGCTCGAGCAGGGCGTGGGCGAGATCGTGCAGGCGGTCGAGATTGCCCGAGATGATCTGCTGGGCGCCGGAGTAGCCCTCGTCGACGATCCGCCTGATCTCGGCGTCGATCAGCCGCGCGGTGGCCTCCGAGACGTTCTGGCTCTGGGTAATCGCGTGGCCGAGGAACACCTCCTGCTGGTTCTCGCCGTACGCCATCGGCCCGAGCTTGTCGCTCATGCCCCACTGGGTGACCATGTGCCGGGCGATCTTGGTCGCCTGCTCGATGTCCGAGGCGGCGCCCGCGGTCACCTTGTCGTAGCCGAAGATCACCTCCTCGGCGACGCGCCCGCCCATGGCGACCGCGATGTCGGCGTTCAGCTTCTCGCGCGATACCGAAATGCGGTCCCCCTCCGGCAGGCGCATCACCATGCCGAGCGCGCGCCCGCGCGGAATGATCGTCGCCTTGTGGATCGGATCGGAGGCCGGGCTGAAGTAGCCGACCAGGGCATGGCCCGCCTCGTGGTATGCGGTGAGCCGCTTCTCCTCCTCGGTCATGACCATGGAGCGCCGCTCGGCGCCCATCATAACCTTGTCCTTCGCGGCCTCGAAATCGACCATGCTGACCATGCGCTTGCCGGCGCGCGCGGCGAGCAGAGCTGCCTCGTTCACGATGTTGGCGAGGTCGGCGCCGGAAAAGCCGGGCGTACCGCGCGCGATCACCCGCGCATCCACGTCCGGGCCGACGCGCACCTTCTTCATGTGCACCTGCAGGATCTTCTCGCGGCCGAGGACGTCGGGATTGGGCACGACCACCTGGCGGTCGAACCGCCCGGGCCGCAGCAGCGCCGGGTCGAGCACGTCCGGCCGGTTGGTCGCGGCGATCAGGATCACACCTTCATTCGCCTCGAAGCCGTCCATCTCGACCAGGAGCTGATTGAGGGTCTGCTCGCGCTCGTCGTTGCCGCCGCCCAGACCGGCACCGCGATGGCGCCCGACCGCATCGATCTCGTCGATGAACACGATGCACGGCGCGTGCTTCTTCGCCTGCTCGAACATGTCGCGCACGCGCGAGGCGCCGACGCCGACGAACATCTCGACGAAGTCGGACCCGGAGATCGTGAAGAACGGCACGTTCGCCTCGCCGGCGATCGCGCGCGCGAGCAGGGTCTTGCCGGTGCCGGGCGGGCCGACCAGCAGCACGCCCTTGGGGATGCGGCCGCCGACCTGCTGGAACTTCTGCGGGTGCTTGAGGAACTCGACGACTTCCTGGAGCTCCTCCTTGGCCTCGTCGATCCCGGCCACGTCGTTGAAGGTCACCCGGCCCTGCTTCTCGGTCAGCAGCCGGGCGCGGGACTTGCCGAAGCCCATCGCCTTGCCGCCGCCCGACTGCATCTGCCGCATGAAGAAGATCCACACGCCGATCAGCAGCAGCATGGGGAACCAGGAGACCAGGACGCCGAGCAGCGAGGGCATGCTGTCGTCGACCGGGGCCGCCGTGATGCGCACTCCGCGCTCGGTCAGGCGCTGCACCAGATTGGGGTCCTCGGGCGCATAGGTACTGAACGAGCGGCCATCCGAGAAGTGGCCGCCGATGGTGTTACCCTGGATGGTGACGTCGCGGACCCGCCCGTTCTCCACCTCGGTGATGAAGTCGGAAAACGCCAGATTCGCCTGTGGACCGCGCCCTGACGGGTTCTGGAACAGATTGAACAACGCGATCAGCAGCAGGCCGATGATGACCCACAGCGCCAGGTTCTTCGTGAAATTGTTCACGCGCGATGCCTCGTCTGCCGATCCTCGCCGTCACGGTCCGCGCCTGCCCAAGTGCCTCGGCGAGCGACCCACAGCATACTCTAACATAAGTTCTCGGCGGGCCGAAGCAACGATCTCGATGGTCTCGACCCCTCCGCGTGGAACGGCGCCCCCGCCAGTGGGCACGCCGGGTTGAAGCGCACGGCGATGGTGGCACGTCGCTCAAGCGAAGGTAGAACGATGCCGAGGTGAGGTACGGCGACGAGTTGCTGATCGTGCCAGAGCGACGGCAGGCTCGGAAGCACCGGCGCCGGCAACGCCCGACTGGAGTCTGCCCCGGGCGCGCCCGTGCCGGCGCGGCCCAGCGCCCGCACGGTCAGCGTTGGCGACCTGCCGTTCAGCGCGAGTTGGAAACGGCCGTCCCATCGCACCGGGAGGCCAGGCGCCAGCGGCATCTCGTCCTCGATCGCCTGCGCCTCGCGGCAGATCAGCAGCGCCCCGCGCCACGGCAGGATGCGGCAGCCGGCGAGCGTGCGGCCGCTGACCAGACCGGCCCGAAGCTGCTCGAGCAACCGCTCGAGGCGTTCCTGGCGTGGCGGATAAGGACACCCGCCGATGGTCATCACGATCTGCTGGATGGCGCGGCGCCGGATCTCCGTTGGCGCCGGTCTCAGCGCCTCGCCGGCGAGCAGGACAAAGCCCGCCGGGTCGATGCGCGCGCGGCGGGTGAGCCAGGACGCCGTCCGCTCGTCGTTCTCCGCACGCTGCTCCGCCTGCTCTGCGGCCCGCCGGGCGAGGCCCGGCGCATCCAAGCCTGCGCTGCGGCGCAGCCGGCCGCGCGCGAACGAGGGCGCCAGGTTGCTCGGGTCCTCCAGCCACGGCTGGCCGAGCGCGTGCAGGGTCGCGAGCAGGCGCGCCTTCGGCACTGCGAGGAACGGACGCAGCAGGCGCACCCCGACGAGCTCGCGCACCGCCGCCATGCCGGCCAAACCTGCGGCGCCGCTCCGGCGCGCCTCGCGCAATGCGACGGTTTCCGCCTGATCGTCGAGATGATGACCGAGCAGCAGGTGAAGAATGCCCTCAGCGCGGCACCAGTCGCCCAGCAGGCGATAGCGCGCTTCCCGGGCGGCCGCCTGAATGCCGGTCGCCGGCTTGGCGCCCGCCCACCGCAGGACGTGATGGTCGATGCGGCGCGCGCCCAGCCATGCCGCGACCTGCCGGGCTTCCTCTGCGGCCTCCGGGCGCAGGCCGTGGTCGACGGTCAGCGCGCTGACGGCGCCGCCCCGCGCCGCCGCCCAGCCGGCCGCGAGCAGGCACAGGCACAGGCTGTCCGGCCCGCCCGACACCGCGACCGCCACACGCGGCCGCTGCTCAAATGGTCCGAGCGTCTCGATCAGGCCCGCGAACTCGGCGGCGCCCAACGGGCGGGCCTGGGCCTCCTCAGGCGCACGCGGCGTGCTCGCGTTCCCGGGCCAGAGCCTGCTGAATGTGGGCGGGCGCGTTCGGAAACTCCTCGGCCAGCTCGGCGTAGGTGCGACAGGCCTTTTCGCTTTCCTGGAGCGCCTGCAGCGACATGCCGAGCTTGAGCAGATTGTCAGGCGCCTTGGTGTCGTTCTTGCCGTACAGGCGGTAATTGCGAGCG
>JBKPNX010000105.1:0-18434 GCA_046732855.1 Pseudomonadota bacterium | reverse complement strand
CGTCAACATCGAGGTCTTCATCGGCGGCCATCTTCTCCATAGCACGCCGCTTTTTCCGCTCGAGCGCCGGGCGACCTCATGCGCCGGCACCATGCTCTCAAGAGTGGCAAGCCGCTGCTCGTCGATGGTCTCACCAGGCGGCAACTCATGACGGCCGGCTGGCTTGCGCTTCGCTCGCTTCGTCGCTTTTCGCCACTGGAGCTGGTCCAGCTCGTGAACGATCTCCTGTGGCGCCTTGGTGCCGTCCTCAGCCCACCATTCGCCGGGTGAATAGCGAAGCTCGTAGCGCACCCCCCTATAGCGCACGCGCATGAACCGCCTCCGCGACCGCAACAACATCACCGGCAGTCCGCGGCAGCGAGGCGCAGTAGCCTGCCCACGCCCGCATCAGCTTTCGTCGTTTCTCGAATAGATCGCCGCGCTGGTAGCTTGCCTCGGTCTTATCCTTCAGCACATGCGCCAGCGCCGCCTCGGCGAGCTCACGCGGGTAGTTGGTCTGCTCGGCGCACCAGTCCCGGAAGCTCGAACGGAAGCCATGCACGGTATAGCCGTTGCCGTCCATGCCGCGCAGCAACTCGAGCATAGCCATATTCGACAGACCCTTTCCTTTGCGCGCGCCGATGAAGACGTACGGATTGTCCTTCTCGCGCGGCAGCGATGCCAGGATCTCAAGGGCGCGGTCAGACAACGGCACGCGATGGTCGCGCTCGGACTTCATGCGCCGTCCCGGGATCGTCCATGTCTTCGCGGCAAGATCGATCTCAGCCCAGGCGGCATAGATCGTCTCGTTAGTCCTGACGGCTGCGAGGCCCGTGAACTCCAGGGCGCGGGCGCTGATGCTGTCGTGCGCGCGCAGCCTGGCCATGAATGCCGGAACGTCGGCGTAGGGCATCGCCGGCTGGTGCCGCACCTTGTGGACCTTGGTTTTCCTCGGCAGCAGCTGGTCGAGATGCCCGCGCCAACGCGCTGGGTTGTCGCCTGTCCGATAGCCACGCGCGGTGGCCCAGTCCAGAACGGTCTCGATCCGGCCTCGCACCCGGCTCGCCGTCTCCGGCTTCGTCAGCCAGATCGGCTCGAGAATCCTCATGACTAGCCCGACGTCGACCGCCTGGACGGGCAGCGCGCCGACCACCGGGTAGCAGTAGGTCGCTAGCGTCGCCGGCCATTGTGCTGCGTGCTTCGGGTTGCGCCAGCTCGATTCGTGCGCGGCGATGTACCGCTCGGCGCAGTCCCGAAACGTCATCGTCGAGGCAGTGGCCAGCAGCGCTTGCGTCTTCCGCTCGCGCTCGCGCTCGATCGGATCGATGCCGGCGAGCAGCATCTTGCGGCAGGCGATCGCCTTGTCTCTGGCCTCGGCGAGGCTCACGAGCTCGCAGGAGCCGAGCCCGTGCCAATGCGCAAGGTTGTTGCGCATGTAGCGGAAGAGCCATGACCTCGCGCCGGCATCGGTGACTTGCAGATAAAGGTTGCGCGATACCCGATGCTTGCCGGGCGCGCGTTGGTTCATGACCTGGCGCGCTGTGAGATCTTTCATCGCTACCTACGCTCATACCTACAGACATGCACCGGATTAGAGCGGAACGGCACGGAACCGTCAAGACGGCAAAGCGGGTGGTATGGCTTGAGTCAAAGCCGTCTTTCGGAACCGAGTGGAACTGTGCGGGTGCGGCGGACACGGACACCCCGTCCGCCAAATAAAAAGCCAGCTATTTCCGGAGTTTGCATAGTATAGGTTTAAGTGACGCCAGAGCCGTGTCTCACGGGAAGGGCCGTCCGGGCGTTGCGTGAGCGCACACTCTTGACATTTTGGTTCACCCAAAAGTAGAACGCCGTACAACCTGCTAGCGCCACACGCGATTCGCCCTTAGGGCTGAGGCATGGCGGGTGCAGGATGCAGGAACGGACGATTCCTTCAGGGCGCCATGGCGAAGTCATTGCACAGCTGTGCTGCCGAGCGCACGGGTACGGTCCCGGGGGCGCTGCCGCTGCCGGAGCTGCTCGCGATCCTGCGCCGACGGCGCCACGTCATCTTCTGGGTCACCACGGTCGCCAGCACCGTTGCCATTCTGATCGGCCTGCAGGTCACGAAGACCTACACGGCGACCGCCCAGGTCATGATCGAGCCGCGCGAGAGCCGGATTGTCCAGGCCGAGAAGGTCGCGCCAGGCCTGCCGGCCGAAGACAACGCGATCGTGGAGACGCACGTCAAGCTCATCCAGTCGCGCGGGACGCTGGGGCGCGCGGTCGAAAACCTGAACCTTCTGTCCGATCCCGCCTGGCTGTCGAGCCGGCGGGCGCGCGACCGTTCCGTCGGCGGGCCGGTGGGGGTCCTGGCGGGATGGCTGCCCGACTGGGTGGCCGATCGGCTGCCCGTGCGCTGGGCCGTGGCGGCCGGTATCACGCCAGACCCGACCCGCGGGCCCGACCGCGACTTGCTACGAGATGCGGCGATCGATCGGCTGCAGGGCGATGTGAAGGTGACGCAGTCGGGGCGCTCGTACGTCCTGCTGATCAGCTACACCTCGCCGCGTCCCGAGGAGGCGATGCGCATCGCCAACGGCATCGCCAATGCCTACGTCGACGTTCAGCTCGACGAGAAGCTCTCGGCGACCCGGCGGGCCAGCGCCTGGCTCGGCCAGCAGGTCGAGCAGCTTCGCTGGCGCGTCTATGGCTCCGAGCTCGCGATCCAGGAATTCCGCGCGACCAACGGCATCCTCGAGACCGATCGCGCGCCGCTCGATACGCACGAACTGGCGGTCCTCACGAACTCGCTGATCGATGCCCAGGCCGATCGCTCCGCCAAGGAAGGGCGGCTGCAGAGTCTGCGTGACATGCGCAGCGGCGGTCATGGCCTGGAATCTTCGGCCGAGGTGCTGTCCTCGCCTGTGATCCTCAGCCTGCGTGAGCGCGAGATGGATCTCGCCCGAGAAGAGGCGCAACTCTCGGGAGAGTACGGCGAGCATCACCCGCTCATCCTCCAGCTCAAGGCCGAACAACAGAAGCTGGCCGATCGGATCGATCAAGAGATCGACAACGTGATCGCCAATCTCGAGAACGACCTCGCGGTCGCCCGCAGCCGCGAGCGCGCGCACGTCGAGCAGTTGCGCGAGGCCAAGGGACAGTCCGCGGTGACCGGGCAGGCGGAGATCCAGCTGCGCGAGATGGAGCGCGAGGTGGCCGCCAGCCGCTCGCTCTACGAAGCGCTCCTCGTCCGCCTCAAGGAGACCGAGCAGGAGCAGGACATCGTCCAGGCGGATGCCCGCTTGATCTCGCCCGCGCAGATGCCGGACGCGCCCAGCTCGCCGTCGCCGAAGCTGTTCGCGATGGTCGGCTTTACTGGGTCGTTGGTCCTCGGCTCGATCCTCGCGCTGCTCCTGGAGCAGCTCGACAACACCCTGCGCACCGAACGGCAGGTCGAGGAGGTGCTGGGGCTGCCTTCGCTCGGGCTGGTGCCCAGGATCGCCGATGCCCGAGCCGGCGCCCGGCCGCACAGCCACATGCTCAACCGGCCGCAGTCACCCTATGCCGAAGCGGTTCACGCGCTCCACACCCAGGTGTGCCTGTCCGGCATCGGCCGGCCAGCACCCTCCCTGATCCTGGTCACGTCGGCCCTGCCCGGCGAGGGCAAGACCTCGCTCGCCGCGAGCCTCGCCGTGTTCGCCGTGCAGCTCGGCCACAAGACTCTGCTGGTCGACCTCGATTTCCGCCGCCCCGCCGTGGCCCGGGAGTTCAAGGCCGAGCCGCAGGCCGATGTCCTGGCGGTGCTCGCCGGCACGGTCGGTTTCGAGGACGCGGTCGTGCACGACCCGGGCAGCGGGGTCGACCTGTTGGCCGCGGGCGACGACCACGGCAATCCGATCACGCAGCTCAGCTCCAAGCGCCTGACGACGATGCTGCGCGACGCGAGGGAGCGCTACGACTGCGTGATCCTGGACACGCCGCCGGTGCTTGGCCTGCCGGACGTCAAGGCCCTGTCTCACGCTGCCGATGCGATCTTGTTCGTCGTGCGGTGGGACCGGACCAAGCGGGACGCGGTCGCCGCGGCGCTGAAGCAGCTTGCTGATGTGTCCGCCGCGGTCGTGGGTGTCGTACTCAACCAGGTCGACTTGAAGAAGCATGCTTCCTACGCCTATGGCGACGCCGGACAATATTATCTCGAGTACAGCAAATGCTACAGCAGATGATCAGCCGTCCAAAGCACTTGAGAATCATTCATCGACCAGGAACTCGCGAGAGAACATTTCGCCGGCGAAGCAGCTGTACCCGCCAAGGTTCTCACTGACACTGTGTGACATGGCTCTGACCTCGACGTCACCGCTGCTGGCCCGGCCGGCCAAGCGCCGGGTCGCTCCGGACGGCCAGGCCCGGTGGCCGCTGCCCCCAATCTCGAGATCGGCGGTGATCTTCGCGCATGACCTGTCGGCGGCGTTGGCGTCGTTGGTGCTCGCTTTCCTCTTGCGCGCAGGCGGGCATGGCGGGTGGGCCGACGCTCGGTGCCTCATCTACGCCGCGCCGCTGCTTCTTGCCCTGGCCGGAGCATCTTTCCTCGCCTTCGGTCTGCATCGGAGCATCTGGAGCTACACCTCGATCGGCGATCTCGCCGCGATCGTGAAGGCGTCCAGCTGGGCGGTCCTCGCGTTGATCGTCATCGCTCCGGCGGTCGACCCGATGACGGCGATGCCGCGCGCGCTATGGGTCGACCAATGGCTGATCCTGATCGTCCTGCTCTGCGGCGCGCGCCTCGTGTACCGCTTCGCCAAAGCCACGGCGAGGCGCGCGCGCGCGGCCGCCTTGCGCGCGCCCACGACGCGCGACATGCCCGTGCTGCTGTATGGCTGCGGCCCCATGGCGTCACTGTTCGTGGGCGCGGTCCGATCGACGCCGGCGAGCACCATGCGCGTGGTCGGCATCGTCGACGATTCGGGGATCCCGCGCGGGCGCTACGTGCACGACGTCCCGGTCCTCGGCGCGGCCAAGGACCTCGACCGGATCGTCGCCGAGCTCGCGGTTCAGGGCATCCAGCCGCAACGCCTGGTGATGACCCGACCAGCTGAGGGACTGCCGCGCCCGGTACGGCCTCGAGCCTCACTTCCTGCCCGACATGCTGGGCGTGCCGGCCGGCGATGCGGCATGCGACGTTCGGACCACCGCCAACTCGCGCGATCGCGCCTATTTCCGCGCCCGCCGGCCCGTCGAGGTGAGCATCAGCCTGCTTGCCCTAGTCCTGCTGATGCCGCTGCTCGTGCTCATCGCGCTGGCCGTGCTGGTCGATCTCGGCCGCCCGATCCTGTTCCGCCAGTTGCGCCCCGGCCGAGGCTTGCGCCCGTTCACGCTGTACAAGTTCCGCACCATGCGCGGCCCCTGTGACCGCTACGGCGTGCCCGTCCCGGACGCCGAACGAACCTCGCTGGTCGGCCGCGCGCTGCGGCGTACACGGCTCGACGAGCTCCCCCAGCTCTTCAATGTGGCGCGGGGCGACATGTCGTTCATCGGCCCGCGGCCGCTGCTCGCGCGCGACCAGCCGGACTGGATCGCGGAACGCATCGGGATCCGCCCCGGCATCACGGGCTGGGCGCAGGTCCACGGCGGCCAAAGCTTGAGCGTCGAAGAGAAGATTGCGCTCGACGTTTGGTACGTCCGCAACGCCGGCCCCTGGATCGACCTGCGCATCGTCGGCCGCACGCTCCGGATGATGGTCTCGGGCAAGGAGCTCAACCGGCTCGAATCGAGCGAGACGCGCTCCGGCGAGCCCGCGCGCCAGCGGCTCCTGGTCGTGAACCGCTTCTTCGATCCGGACACCAGCGCGACCAGCCAGCTGCTCACCGATCTGGTCGACGCCCTCGACCGGCGGGGTTTCGCGATCGCCGTGTTCGCCGGCCGCCACACCTATCTCAACACCGGCATCGTCCTGCCAGCGCGCGCCTGGCGTGCCGGCGTCGAGGTGCGCCGCCTGCGCCACACCGGGTTCGGACGGTTCTCGCTGCCGGGACGCACCCTCGACAGCGTCACCTTTGCGATCAGCGCGTTCCTTGCCGTCCTCGCCCATGCCCGGCCGGGCGACCTGATCCTCGCCAAGACCGACCCGCCTCTGATCTCGGTCGTGGCCTGGCTCGGCGCGCGCCTGACCGGCGCCCGGCTGGTCAACTGGTGCCAGGATCTGTTCCCGGAGAACGCCGCGGCCATGGGCATTCGGTTGGCGCGGGGAGCCGTCGGCGGTGCGCTGCGCGCGTTGCGCAACGCCTCGCTCCGGGGCGCCGAGACGAACGTCGCCGTCTGTCCGAGCATGGCCGCGCGCCTCGCCACCCAGGGCGTGCCGCCCGAGCGACTGACGGTGATCCCCAACTGGGCCGACGGCGACCTGATTCGACCGCTCGCGCCCAGGGACAATCCGTTGCGCGCCGCCTGGGGCCTCGGCGAGCGGTTCGTCGTCGGCTACTCCGGCAACCTCGGCTGCGCCCACCTGGTCGATCCCGTGGTCGAGCTGATCACCTTGCTCGCGGGCGACCCGAAGCTCGCGTTCCTGTTCATCGGCGCCGGCTCGGGCTATGGGATTCTGCGCGCCGCGATCGCCGAACGTGGCCTCGAGAACGTCGCGTTCCGGCCGTATCAGGACCGCGCCAGGCTGCGCCTGAGCCTGACCGCCCCGGACCTCCATCTCGTGACCCTGCGCTCCGACTGGGAGAGCCTGGTCATGCCGAGCAAGCTGTACGGCGCGCTCGCGGCCGGGCGCCCGATCGCGTTCATCGGCGACCCCGAGGGCGACGCCGCGCGCATCGTCCGCGCCGGCCCGGGCGTGGTCGCGCGCCCTGAGGAAATGCCGGTCTTGGCGGCGCAGATTCGGGCGCTGCGCCGTGATCCGGCGCGCGTCGCGCGGATGGGCGCCGCCGCCCGCGCCGCCTACGACGCCTGCCCGAGAGAGGCGAGCCTGGATGCCTGGACTCGCTGCCTGCACGCCGCCGCCCGCGCCGCCGTGGCGCGCCAGCTGCCGTTGCCCGTGGCCGCGGAATGAGCAGCGCCGCCGTGACGCGCCGCCGCATCGCGGGCGTCGACCTCGCCCGCTACGCGGCGCCGGTCATCCCCGGCAACCGCGGCCTCGCCTGGCGGATCGCCTGGCACGTCGTGAGCGCGCTCGCATTCCAGAGCGCCCTGGTCCTGCCTTCGCGCTGGAAGGCGGCCGTGCTGCGCTGCTTCGGCGCCCGGATCGGCAGAGGCCTCGTGATCAAGCCCCGCGTCACCGTCAAGTATCCGTGGTTTTTGGAGCTCGGCGATCACGTCTGGCTGGGCGAAGGCGTCTGGATCGACAATCACGCGACCGTGGCGATCGGCTCCGACGTCTGTATCAGCCAGGGCGCCTACCTGTTCACCGGCAATCACGACTGGAACGACCCGCGCTTTCGCTTCTTCTGCCAGCCGATCGCGGTTGCGGACGGGGCGTGGGTCGGCGCCAAGGCGATCGTCTGCCCCGGCAGCGTGCTCGCGCGCCTGAGCGTCGTCGGCGCGGGCGTGGTGTGGCGCGGCGCGACCGCGCCGGCCGGGGTGTATGCGAGCCCCCGGCAAGTCCCGTCGCCCGCGCGGCTTTCGGCCTGAGGGACGGCATCGGATTATGGGGACGGCCAGATATCTCATGCGCTGCTCACGAGCGCTCCTGTTCGAAGGTCTCGCGCCCTGCCCAAACTGTGGCGGCAGGGCCGCGCAACGCATAGCCCGCAAATATCTCATCGCGGAGCTTTGCCGATGCACTGGATGCGAGCTCTTGTTTCGGCGCCCTGTGGACACTATGGAGGCAAGCCGTAACTTTTATGCCACTGGGGCGTATCGCCAGGGATTTACGACCGATTTGCCGGATGAGGTCGATCTGGAATGTCTGAGAGCTACCAACTTCCTTGACAGCCCTAAGGATTACACCGTCTACATCTCCTTGCTCCATGCCCTCCTACTTCGACCAGGTGATTGTTTGTTCGATTTTGGATGTTCCTGGGGATACGGGTCCTACCAGCTCAAGAGGCATGGCTTCCGGGTGACGGCGCACGAGATCTCGGCAGCCCGGCTGGCGTATGCCGCGGGGCGTCTCGGAATCGATCTTTTTGACGACTTCGACCTCCTCGAATCTGGCCATCCGTTATTCGAAAGTTTCGACTGTTTCTTCTCTGCGCATGTGCTGGAGCACGTTACGCAGCCTCGGCAGGTGGTCGAGTGGGCGGAGAAATTGCTCCGACCCGGCGGCATCTTCGTGTCGTTCACCCCAAATGGATCAGAGGCTCATCGGCGCAGCAATCCGCGCTGGAACAAGCTCTGGGGCGAGGTCCACCCGAACCTCATCGATGACCGTTTCCTGCGGAGAACTTTTGCCGATTGGCCACGCCTGCTCACCTCTGTGCCGTACATCTGTGAGGCGATAGGGAGGCCGAGCTCAGGCGAAACCCTCCTTGGGCCCCTCGACGGCGGCGAGTTGATGTTTGCCGCGGTCAAGCCCGCCACGTCCGCTGGCGGAGCCGTCGCTTGAGGCCGAGCCTCTCAAGCGCCTGGCTCGGCACCTCGGTCGCGAACGGCGCGATCCTGCTGTGCGGCCTGACGTCCGGCGTGCTGTCCGCGCGTCTGCTGGCGCCCGACGGGCGCGGCGCGCTGGCGGCGGTTCTGTTCTGGCCGCAGGTGATCACCTCGCTCGGCCTTCTCAGTCTGCCGGCGGCGATGATTTTCCGGCGGGGCCGACAGGACGCGGACCGGACCGCGGTCGCCGCCACCGGCGCGTGGCTCGCCGTTGTCCTGTCGGCGCTCGGCGCGCTGGCCGGCTACCTGGCGCTGCCGTTCCTGCTGCACGAAGGCGCCGCGGCCTCGCTCGCGCAGGCCTACCTGCTCGCGTTCGTGCCGTTCAACTTCATCGCTCTGGCCTCGCTCGCGCTCGATCAGGGCGACATGCGCTTTGCCCGATACAACCTGACGCGCCTTCTGCCCTCCGTGATCTACCTCGCCGGCCTGTTGCTGCTGTGGGCGCTGGACGCGGTGGGAGTGGCCGCGCTGGTGTGGGCCAGCTGGCTCGGCACCGCGCTCACCGCGTTGGTCTGCCTGTACCAGAGCCGCGAGGAGCTTCGTGCCCGACCCTCGCTCTTGGAAGCCCGCCGGCTCGTCGGCTCGGGCGCGCGGCTGCACGGCGCGGCCCTGCTCGCGGCCCTGCTCGCCCAGGCGGATCGCTTGGTTGTCGTCACCTTCTGGGATGACGCCACCCTCGGCCTCTACGTGATCGCGTTGACCTTTGCCGGTGCCGGCCTCGACGTCGTCACCGGCGCGTTCAACGTCCTGCTGCTGCCGCGCCTGGCCGCGGCCAGAGATACCGACGCTCAGCGGCGACTCATGGGTCAGACCCTGCGCTACGCCACGCTGCTGCTGACCGCCGGCACGGCGGTCCTGCTGGTTGTGTGCCCCTGGCTTCTGCCGTTCCTGTTCGGCGACGCCTACACCGGCGCCGTCGCCATCTGCCTCGTCTGCCTCGTCGCGTATCTGCCGACGGCGCTCTCGAGGGTCATCACCTACGGCCTGTCCGGAACCGGTGACTGGCGCCCGCGCCTCTTCGCCCAGGCGCTCGCGCTGGGCGGGTTCGTCGCTGCCCTCTGGCCGCTGGCGGGGAGGCTGGGCGTGCTCGGCGTCCCGACCGCCCTGCTCATCGCCAACACCCTCGCCCTCGCCTACCTGCTCGTCTTTCTGCGCCGCCAGCTCGGGCTCTCGTCGCGCGAATGCTGGGGCCTGAGCCGCACCACGCTCAGGCACCTCTGGTGGCATGGCCGTGCCCTGGTGAAAGTAGCTTGGCCGGCAGGCGCCAATGGCTGACGCACGGTTTATCGTCGCCCAGATCGGGGCACGCCACGGCTACGCCGTGCCGGCGGTGCTCGAGCAGGCGGGGCTGCTCGAGCGGTTTTACACTGATATCTGCGGCGATCTTGGCTGGGGGCGGCAGATCGCAAGCGCGCGGATCGTCCCGGGGCTGGGGCCAAGGTTGTCGCGCTTGGCCGGGCGCCGTCTGCCCGGCACCATCCGCGGCACGACCCGGACCTTTGGCTGGCCCGCTTGCCGTCATGCTCTGCGCTCCAGGCGGACGCAAAGCGACGCTGCGGCGGCGTTCCGCGCGCAGCTGCGCTTCGGCGATGCCTTGGGCCGGGCGATGACGCGCGCCGGATACGGCGCCGCCACGCACGTCTATTCCATGCTCGGCGAATGCGCGCCCTTCCTGGTCGAAGCCTCGCGCCGCGGCCTGAAGGTGGTATCGGAAGTCTACATCGCCTTGAGCACGGAACGTCTGCTTGCGGCGGAACGGCGCGACTTTCCCGGCTGGGAGCCCGACGTCCCGGACTTCGCCGCCATCCGGCGCGCGACGATCGCGGAAGATGTTCTGCTCACCCGAAGCGACCACTTCATCTGCCCCTCGCCTGCCGTGCAGGACGACCTGGTCACGCGCTTCGGCATCGGCCGGGAGCGCACCTCGTTCGTGCCCTATGGCGTGCACCGGGATTGGCTCGGGCTCGAGGCGCGCCCCGCGCGCGGCCGGGTTCTGTTCGTCGGCGAGCCCACTCTGCGCAAAGGCATCCACTACTTCGCGATGGCGGTGGAATACTTGCGGCGGAGAGGCTGCAGCTACGAGTTTCGCGTCCCGGGCAGCGTCACGCGACAGGTAGCCGAGCAACCGCTCTGTCGAAACCTGGTCTTTCTCGGCCGCCTGCCCCGTGCCCGCATCCGCGAGGAGTTTGCCGCGGCTGACGTGTTCGTGCTGCCCTCGCTCGCCGAGGGCTCCGCCGAGGTGACCTACGAGGCGCTCGCGGCGGGCGTGCCCGTGGTCACCACGCCAGCGGCTGGCTCGGTGGTGCGCAACGGCATCGAAGGGCGGCTCGTTGCGGAACGCGATCCGTTCGCGCTCGCCGATGCGATCGCCGAGATCGTCGAGGACCGGGACAAGCGTGCCCGCATGAGCGCAGGCGCGCGCGCGGGCGCGCGACTACACCTGGGAGCGCTACGGCGAGCGGCTCGTCCATGTCTTGCAGGCTCTGCCTGCATAGGCTGATCGGAGACCTCACAGTTGCACCGCTCGCGGCTCGAACGGACGACCCACGTTGCGGCCAATGCCGCTCGGCTGATCTGCGATCCGCGCATGGCCGCGCTCTATCTGAAATGGCAAGCGACCAGGATGGTGGTGCAACGCGGCCCCCTGCACCGTCATCACCCGACGCGGATCGGCAACTTCGTCTCCTTCAGTCATTTCTGGTCCTGGCGCGACGGCGTTTCCCCGGCCGAGCTGCGCCTGCTCGAGATCTGCCGTCACAGACTGCCCTCCGACCGACGCTGGATCGCGGTGGACGTCGGCGCTCACCTCGGACACTTCACGCTCGCGTTGGCCGCAAGCGGCTTTGATGAGGTCCATGCGTTCGAGCCGGTCCCCGACACGTACCGCCGTCTGCAGCGCAATATCGCGATGAACGCGCAGCTGGCTGCGCGTGTGACAGCTCACCCGCTTGCGGTATCGAGTGCGCCGGGATCGGCGGTGTTCGGCATCCGTGACCACTCTCCAGGTCAAAATCGCATCGCCACGGCGGTGGATCCGCATGACTTACCCTGCATCCACTGTCCCGTGACCACTCTGGATGAGCAGTTCGTCGACCGACCAGAAACATTTCTGGGCATCGTCAAGATAGACGTGGAAGGATTCGAGACTGCGGTGGTTCGGGGGGCCGCACGCTTGCTTGCGGAAGACCGCGTCATGTTCGTCTATGCCGAAGTGATTCCCCAAGCGTTGCATGAAGCAGGCAGCAGCGCCGCGGAACTCCTTGCGACCCTGGCCGCAGCGAATCTCGTGCTCGTCCGCTTCGGCACCCTTCTCGGGTCAACGTTCACCCCGTGTAGTTTACCAGAAGCTTTGGATGCCAGCGCAGGTACGCGCAATGTCTTATTCGCTCACGAATCTGTCCTGCACTGATCACTTGGATTGAGGAGCCTCGCTTCGCCATGACTTTCGCAATCATGATCACGACCCACAATCGCTGCGCCGATCTTCGCCGGACATGTGCGGCGCTGACGTCCCTTTCCCACCACCGGACGAGGTCCTGATCTGCGCCGATGGCTGCACCGACGAAACGGTCTCGATGCTCGTCCGGGAGTTCCCCGGTTTTGTCCTTCTCACGAATGCAGACCGGCAGGGATCGATCCCTTCGCGCGATCGGATGCTGCGACTGGCCTGTTGCGAGATCGTGATCAGCCTGGACGACGACAGCTACCCGCTCGATCGCGATTTCCTCATGCGTCTTGGCCGCGCGCTCGCCGAGCATCCCGAGGCGGCCGTGATCTCGTTCGCCGTGCTCCACGACGGGGACGATGGCGGGCGTGGCACGGCCTCTCGGGAAGAACGCCTCGGCCGTTACGTCGCGGCCTACGCCAACTGCGGCGCCGCGGTGCGTCGCGATGTCTACCTGCGGCTTGGCGGCTTTCCGGCGTTTTTCAGCCATGGCTATGAGGAGCCGGATTACGCGCTGCAATGTTACGCGGCAGGCCTCGCGGTGTGGTTGGAGCCGGATCTGGTCGTGCGTCATCACCTGTCGCGCGTCAATCGCCACGAGGGTCGGCGCCAACGTCTGCACGCCAGGAACGAGCTCTGGAGCGTGCTGATCCGCTGCCCGTGGCCGTACCTGCCCGCGGTGGCGTTGTTCCGCATCAGCCGACAGCTCAGATACGCCGCCACGCAGAGCCTGCCTGACCTGCTGCTGCAACCGGCGTGGTGGCTGTCCGCGCTCCGTGGCCTGCCGCGATGCGTAGGCGCCCGCGCCCCGCTGCCATGGCAGGCGTATTGGGGCTGGATGCAGCTCGCGCGGCAGCCGGTTCATCGCCCGGTCGAGCTCGCCAGAGCTATGGGCGGGATTCGGGCATGAGATTCCACGCCCTGCTCCCGGTCCGTGACGAGGCCGACATCGTCGGCCAGTGCCTGCGCCATCTGCTGAGCTGGGCCGATGCGGTTTACGTGTTCGATACCGGCAGCGCCGACGACACCTGGGACATCGTGCGCGACCTGGCGTCCAAGGACGAGCGGGTGCGGCTGTTGGGACAGGACCAGGTCTACTTCTCGGAGACGCGCCTGCGCGGCTGGATGTTCCATCAGGCGCGCGCCCACATGCAAGACGGCGACTGGTTCCTGCGCGTCGATGCCGACGAGTTCCACCACGCCCCGCCGCCCGAGTTCGTGCGCACGCGCCTCGCCCGCCACGAGACCGTCGTGTTCCACCAGTATTACGACTTCCGCCTGACCGCGGCGGAGGTTCAGGCGTGGCAGGCGGGCGAGGAGACACTCGCCGATCGCGCGCGCCCGATCGAGCAGCGCCGGCGCTGGTGCACCGTCAGCCCCTACACCGAGCCGCGCCTCTGCCGCTACCGCGCGAGCATGCGCTGGCCGCCGACCGTATCCTTCCCGTTCAACGCCGGCTTTCGCGCGCGCGCGCGCCTGCCGATCCGCCATTACCCGCACCGCGACCCGACCCAACTGGAGCGGCGCTGCCGCCTGCGCGCGGCGATGATGGCCGACGCCGAGAACCGGCGCAACTGGTCGCGTCCGGACGAGCATCACTGGGCGCATGGCAACTGGCAAGACTTGGTCGTGCCCACCGATCACCCCGATCTGCACTACTGGCTGCCGGGATCGTTCCTGCCAGAGTTCCGCTTCATCAATCACCTTGCCAAACCGCACGTCCAGGCCGTGCAGCGCATCGCCCATGCCTGCCTTCTCCCCGTGCTCGACCGCTTCCGTACGCGCTACCCGGAGTGCGCCTACCCGCAGCAAATGACACATTCGCAGGTAGCTTGATCGCATGATGTTCGTGATGTCGCCTCTCTGTCCGAAGCAGCTCGTCAGCCCATGACTGCGCTCGAACCTTCGATGATTAATCACATGAACAACTTTGTAGATCGCCTCTACGCCGCGACCCCGCGCCCTCCGACGTATCTTTGTGGCGCGCTCAGAAAACCCGAGTTGCAGCTTCTTCTGCGCCTCTTTCTTCAGACTGCACCGAGCAGATCGTTGGAATGGGGACTAGGTTCCGGCATTAGTGCCGCGGCCTTTGGCGAGGCGCGGCGCCTCTTGGGCCTGGAGGGTAAACACGTCGTACTCGACCCACTCCAGCAAGAGGTGTCTGGTGGTTGGGGCCTCAGATGTTTACGGGAATTCCACATGAGAGATAGCGTGGCATTCTCACGACGAACTAGCGAAGAATATTTAGCATATGCCCGAAAATGCGGTGCCAAGTTCGACTTTATTTTTATAGACGGTGCCCATGACATGGAACACAAATTGACGGATGCTTACATGTCACTGGAGGTCCTAGCAGAGGAGGGGGTAATATGCTTCCACGATAGCTTCTTCCGCTCGACAGCGTCTGCTATAACCCACCTGACCAATGCGGGTGGATTAGAATTATTATCTCTCGAAGGAGAACCAGTGTTGAAGCGGATTTTTCGAGCCGTCAAACATTCGCCGAGCCTGGGCTGGCGCTTTACATGCACGCACGCGCCATTTATACACTACTCCATCGCAGCATTATGCAAGCGCCGATAGGTAGGCGCAGCCTCGGCGCATCCGGTGTCGTGCGCGAGACACTCCGACGAGTCGTACCAGCCCCGTACCGGCCGATCGGCTACCTTGAGCATCTCACGCAAAGGCGGACAACGGGCCGCGTGCGTGCCGGGCCGTTCGCGGGCATGCGCTATGCCGGCGGCTCGGTCGGCAGCTGCTTCATCCCGAAGCTGCTTGGCACCTATGAGCGCGAGCTGGCGGCCAAGATCGAGTGGATCTGCCAGCAACAGCCGGAGCTGGTCGTCGATCTCGGCGCGGCCGAGGGATATTACGCGATCGGCTTGGCGCTGCGCATCCCCGGCGCGAGGATCATCGCGTTCGAGCTGGAGCCGACAGGCCAGGCGGCGCTTCGGCGGATGGCGGAGCTGAACGGCGTCGGGGACCGGCTGACCGTGCGCGGCCGCTGCCAGCCGCAGAATCTTGCGGCGGCCCTGGCGGGGCATACCGCTCCCGTCGTGATCTGCGATGTGGAGGGGGACGAGGACACGTTGCTCGACCCGGAGCGGGTCGCCGCGCTCCGCGCTGCGGTCGTGCTGGTCGAAACCCACGAGTTTTTGCGGCGCGGCGTGACCGACGAGCTCTGCCGGCGGTTTGCGCGCAGCCATGATATCGAGCACGTCTGGCAGGAGCCCCGCAGCCGGGCGGAGTTCCCGTGGCGCAGTCTTGGCACCAGACTGCTGCCGTTGTCCTACCTGGACTGGGCCGTCAGCGAGTGGCGCCCCGAGCGCATGTCGTGGCTCTGGATGACGCCGAAGGCGATCGATGGCTAGAGCGCCGCTCCGGGTCCTGTTCTGCTGCACGGGCGTCGGCATCCTGAACCGCGGCATCGAGTCGTTCTTCCGCGAGGCGTTCGATCATCTTCACACGGTCGAGGGGCTCGATGCGCGGCTGGTCAAGGGTGCTGGCCCATCGAGCGAGCTCGAACGGGTCGTCTCCTGCATCCCGCGGACCTCGGCGTTCGCCGCTGCCATCGGCGCTGCCCTGCGGCGCAACGCCTATGTCGCCGAGCAATGGTCGTCGTTCCTGCCGGTCGTCCGCGAGATCCGGCGGTTCCGGCCCGAGGTCGTCTTCTACAGCGACGCCAATCTCGGCTTTCTCCTCTACTGGTTCCGGCGCTGGATCGGCGTGCCCTATCGCCTGCTGTTCTCGAACGGCGGGCCGTGCCGGCCGCCCTTCGTCAGGCTGGACTTCGTGCACCAGGTCAATCCGGTCCAGCTCGAGGAGGCGCTGGGCGCGGGCGAGCCCGCCGACAAGCACGTGATGGTCCCCTACGGCATCAGGATCGGCGACCCACCTGTCGTCGCTCCCGACGTCCGGCGAGCGCTGCGTCAACGTCTCGCCCTGCCAATCGATCGTCCGGTCGTGCTGAGCGTCGGCTGGATCAGCCGCGCGCACAAGCGGATGGACTACGTGGTCAAGGAGGTCGCGGCGTTGCCCGCGCCGCGCTCGTTCCTGATGCTGCTCGGCGCGATCGACCGCGGTTCCGACGAGATCTTGCGCCTTGCCCAGGAACGGCTCGGCCCGGCGGGGTTCGCGACACGCTCGGTGCCCTATGATGACGTCGCGCCGTACTACGCCGCGGCCGACTGCTTCGTGCTCGCCTCGCTCAGTGAAGGCTTCGGCCGAGTGTTCCTGGAGGCCCTCGCCCGCGGCCTGCCCGTAATCGCGCACCGGCACCCAGTTATGGAGTACGTTCTCGCCGAACACGGGATTCTGGCTGACCTGAGCGTCGAGCATGCGTTGGCGCGTAACTTGCTGCCTGTCCTGGCGCGACCGGCCGATCCGCA
This sequence comes from Pseudomonadota bacterium, assembly GCA_046732855.1. Lineage (GTDB taxonomy): Bacteria > Pseudomonadota > Alphaproteobacteria > Geminicoccales > Geminicoccaceae > JBKPNX01. The sequence continues at coordinate 2,054 of JBKPNX010000105.1, read as the reverse complement.
AGCCATGCGCCAGCGTTGGGATGCGGTCCGGCGGCGCTTCAGTTGGGACACTCTGGCGCCGCGCTATCGGCGGATGTTCGAGCATGCGGCGCGCGCTCCGCTGGCGACCCTTGCGGACGCGAGCGCGTTCACGCCCGCCTTGCGGTCAATACTTGACGGGCCAATGCAACCGTGACCCTCGATTTCCAGCTCGCGGCATTCCTGACCGGGATCCTCCTGTTCGCGGCGGCATCGCTCGCCTACGTGACCACGCGCGACCCCCTGCATCCCATGATTTACCTGGGCGGCATGGCGTTCTTCCTGCACGCCTTCCTGCCTCTCTACCTCGAGATCACCCAGCCTGATGAGCTCCTCGGCTATCTTCGGCAGAGTGACCTCGACTATGCCCAGACGATCGCCTTTCTTGGAATTTTGAGCCTCTGTGGCGGCGTGTGGCTGGGAGCGCACCGCGCGCCCGCCTACAGCCCCGCACCCTACGTCCATCTGACGAGCGCAGCGCGTGTCCGCCTGGTTCGAGCCGCGGTAGCGCTCGCGGCCCTGGGCCTGATCTCCTGGATTTACCAGATCAGCCATTCCGGCGGGCTCTACGCCGTGTACGGACATGCGTACGGCTGGTTCGGAGCGGACAGCGGCTACGTGTCCGAGACGTTTCAGCTCGGCCTGCTGGGCGCGCTCCTGCTTCTTCTCGCCCGCCGTGGCTGTCGCCTCGGGCCTTGGGATCTGGTCTGGATGGCCATTGCCTTGCTGCCGCGTCTCGGCCACGGGTTGCTCGGCGCCCGGCGCAGCCCGACCTTCCTGGCGCTCGTGGGCGTGGGCGTCATGTCCTGCCTGGTGCGCGCCCGCCGTCCGCAGCTCGGGGCCGCCCTGGTTGCCGGGCTCGCTCTCGGCCTGCTCTTGCTGTTCCTGCTGGCCAACCGGGAGCGCATCTATCTGGGGACCGACTCGGTATTCTCCGGCCCCGAGGCTGCCCATACTTTCGAAGTGGAGCCCGGCAACGAGTTCGTTTACGGAGCCGGTGCCGCGCTCAACGCGGAGAGCCTCGACGCCTTCATGTGGGGCCGGCGCTATCTGGTCGTTCTGTTGGTACGGCCGATCCCGCGCGCGCTCTGGCCGACCAAGTATGCCGATTCGGCACGTTTGCTGAGGATCCCGAACCTCGATCACCTCGATAAGGACCCGCAGATCACCGATTTCACGAGCAGCCTGGGCTGGGCTGGCGCCGTCGGCTCGGCTCCGGGCAGCATTTTCGATCTTTGGGTCGAGTTTCGGTGGGCCTTCCTGTTCGCCACGTTCGCGGTAGGGTGGGGATTCGGTCTGGCCTATCGCAAAGCGCTGTCGCAGGGCGGTTTCTGGCTGGCGCTCTACGCCCTGATGACTGCGCTCTCCATCTTCTTCGTCATGCAGGACATGGGAGCTTTTGCGTATCGAATGCTGCTGTTCAGCGCCATCGTGTGGCTCGGTTGGCGCTACGCGATCGGCGGCGACGCGCTTGCCCATACGGCTCGGACGCGCCCATACACTGGCAACCTGCCTCGCACGATGGCGAGCCCGACCGGCACTGATGGTCGATCGTCACTTGTGCGTCCGTGACGCCGGAAAATCGGACGCCGTTTTACGTCAACGACCCACTTTTACACCGCTGCGCCCGCTGAGCCGCCGGATTGCCGTCGATTGACTGCCAAGCCCAGGATTACGTTACCGTTCCAATGGCAAACAATTGGCGCCGCTTTTTTGCAACGGCCATCGCCCAGAAAGCAAGGGGAGCGAGCCCAAGCTTGGCCAGCGGAAACAATTTCGGGTGCCACGCTGATGTTATTATCTTGATATCCCGAACCTCAAAGCCGCTTTCGTACATTACGTTGCCCATTAGTTTTGGCGTCCACGTTTGAAGATGATGGTCGATATCGTCGCTCGACCATGTTCTGGAATCTGCAGATCGCCAATCTTCCATGGGGACCTTCAAAAGGATCAGGCCTCGACTTCTAATTCGTTTTCGGATGTTCTCCAATGTAGCCGACACATTTCGTAGGTGCTCCAGCACATGATTACTTACT
>JBKPNX010000104.1:0-8415 GCA_046732855.1 Pseudomonadota bacterium | reverse complement strand
GCCGCAGCCGAGCGCGGCCGCGGGCGCGGTGGTGGTGAGCGACGCCCCGCCGGACGCGAGCGCCGCACCGAGCGTAGTCGTCGTGGCGGCGACCGAGCCGGCGACGCAGCCGAGCGCCGCCCCGGCGACGGCATGACGATGGCGATACAGGAGCACGCCGCCGATGACGATCGCCTGCTCCGCCCTGTCGCGCAGGGTCTGCTCGGCCGCACGCGCCGCGTTCATGCCGTCCTGCAGAACATCCGACCATGCGGCGTTGGCGCGCCCCGGACCGGCCGCAACCGACAGCGCGGCGACAAGAAGACAGGTGCGCAGGCAGAAGGCAGGTTTGGTCATCGTCAACTCCGTCCCGAGTCGAGCCACGCAGCATAGCGCGCAGCGCGGCTTGGTACCATACGCGGCAGAACACCGGCAGACCTGCGCTGCAGCAGGCACACCGCCGTGACAACCGGCCCGAGCTTTGATTGCGCCGCATTCCAACTTGCGCGACACTGGCAAGCGCTCGATGAGCGCGGTCCCGTGCCGGAGGATGGCGATGTCGCTGCCGCTCGAACCCGTGCTGGCCCATCTCGAGAACGACCTGGACGCCTCGATCGAGCGTTGGAAGGAGCTGCTGCGGATTCCGAGCGTCGGCACCGATCCGGCACGGCGCGCCGACACCCGCCGGGCCGCCGAATGGCTGGTCGAGCAGCTGCGCGCCCTTGGGTTCGAGGTCGCGGCGCGCGAGACGCCGGGACAGCCGATCGTGGTCGGCCACCACCCCGGGCCGGGCCAAGGGTCAGGACCTCGGGTCCTCTACTACGGGCACTATGATGTGCAGCCCGCCGATCCGCTCGAGCTGTGGGACAGCCCGCCGTTCGAGCCGACCATGGTCGAAGCCGCGCACGGCCCGCGCATGATCGCCCGAGGCGCGGTCGACGACAAAGGCCAGCTGATGACCTGGCTCGAGGCGCTGCGCGCCTGGCACGCCGTGCACGGCACCCTGCCGGTCGCTACGAGCGTGCTCATCGAGGGCGAGGAGGAATCCGGCAGCCCCAGCCTGGAGCCATTCCTCGAGAGCCGGCGCGCCGAGCTGCGCGCGGACATCTGCATCGCGTCCGACACCAACATGTGGAACATCGACACGCCGGCGCTCGCGACCTTGCTGCGCGGCCTGCTCTATGCCGAGATCACTTTGTCCGGGCCGGCACACGACCTGCACTCCGGGCTGTATGGCGGGGCGGCGCCCAATCCTTTGAACGTGCTCGGTCGGATATTGGGCGAGCTGCACGACGCCGACCGGCGGGTGCAGGTGCCGGGCTTCTACGACGACGTCGACGAGCTGGACGAGGGCGAGCGCGGCAGGCTGGCCGAGCTGCCGTTCGACGAGGCGGCGTTCCTCGGCAGTGCCGGGCTGACCGCGTCCACCGGCGAGGCTGGGCGCTCAACGCTCGAGCGCATCTGGACGCGGCCGACCTGCGACGTCAACGGGGTCTGGGGCGGCTACACCGGCCCCGGCTCGAAAACCGTGATCCCGGCCAAAGCCTCGGCCAAGGTCAGCTTCCGGCTGGTGCCGCGACAGGACCCCGGCAAGATTCTCGCCGGCCTGCGCACGTTCCTGGCAGAGCGCATGCCACCGGACTGCCGCTTCGATCTGACCACCCACGCGACCGCGGCGGCGCTGCGCATCCCGGTCGATTCGCCGTACGTCCGCGCCGCCCGGCGCGCGCTCGAGCGGGTGTTCCCGCAGGCCCCTGTCCTGATCGGCATGGGCGGCTCGATCCCGGCGGTCGAGGCGATCAAGCGCCTCCTTGGCATCGACGCCCTGCTGTTGGGCTTCGGCCTGGCGGACGACCGCGTGCACTCGCCGAACGAGAAGTTCGAGCTGCGCTGCTTTACCAACGGTATGCGCGCCCACGCCACGCTGCTCGCCGAGCTCGCCCGCCTGGATTGACGCGAGCGGCCGAGGCAATCCGGCCGCGCCCGATCGACAGGCAAGCCCCGCGAGGAAGCCGATCGCCCGAGTACGCACGAAGTTGATGCGAGGATGGACTTTGCGCCCACGACGAGGTCCGAGCCAATGTCGGTCGCGGGTGCTCGCCGTCAATGGCTCGCACTGGGCAGCCTGCCGACGTTAGGAGCTGACCCCGCCTCCCCCCAGCAGCGCGTGGCGGAAGCGGTCCTTGAGGTAGGCGCCGTCCTTGGGCGGCAACGCGAACGGCAGGGGCTCGGCGCGCACTTTGGCGACGTAGAGGACGGGACCGGGCGCGGTGCGGATCACGGGGAGCGCGGCCTCGATCTCGCGCCGCTCGCGTACCGTGCCGGTTAGCGGAAAGCCGCAGGCCGCGGCGACGCCGGCGAGTTCGACGCCATGCGCGGTGTGGGTCGTCTGCATGCCGGTCTCGCCGTAGCGCTCGTTGTCGAACACCACGATCGCGAGATTGGCCGGGCGCTGGACGGCGATCGTAGCGAGGCTGCCGATGCCCATCAGCAGCTCGCCGTCGCCGGTCACCACGAGGACCCGGCGCTCCGGCTGCGCGAGCGCGAGGCCGAGCGCGAGCATCGCGGCCCCGCCCATGGCGCCCCAGAGCGGAAAGTTCAGCGGCCGGTCGCCGGCGGCGGTGACGTCCCAGGCGGTGCTGCCGAGCCCTGCGACCACGAGCAGATCGCCCGGGTCGGCGAGCAGCGTCGTGGCGAGCTCGCGCCGCCGCAGCGGAAAGCGTTCGCTGGCGCGCGGGTCCACCCTGCTCACCGCGCGAACGACTTGGCGCCGATCAGGCGCTGGCCGATCAGCACGGCGACCGGGACCTGCCCCTCGAACGTCATGACGCCGGCGGCGCGCACCGTTTCGCCGGCGGTTTCGGGCGCGTCCAGCCGCTGCACGATCACGCCGGCGAGCTGCAGCACCTCAGCCGCGCTCTGGCCCATGGGCAGCTGCCAGGGATTCTGCTCGCCCCACTCGCCGCGCATGGTGATGAGCGCCAGCAGCGGGAACCGTCCGACCCGATTCAGCGCGAGCATGTTGACGCAGTTGCCGACGCCGCTGCTCTGCATCAGGAGCGCCGCGCGCTGGCCGCCGAGCCACGCGCCCGCGGCAAGCGCCACGCCTTCCTCCTCGGTGGTCAGCACGATCGAGCGCAGCCCCGGGTCGGCCTGACACAGCTCGATCAGGCGGGCATGGCCGGCATCGGGCACGTAGGCCACCTGGCGCACGCCCAGCTCGCCAAACGCGCGGTGGATCGCTGTCGGCCAGTCGCTCGCTGCGTCCATGCGCGAACCTCCCGATCGGGACGAGTGTGGCCGGGGCCGGCGCGTTCGACAAGCTCTCGAGCCCCTGGTCCACATGCGACGCTGGTTCGGAACCACGCCGATGTCCGGCCGTTGTAGGGCGCAGTGACCCGGCCAGCGACGACGCTGGCGCAGGAGGAGGACAGAGATGACGCTCAAGCACTTGCTCGCGAGTACCGCGCTGATCGGTCTCATGGCCCAGCCAGCGCTGGCGCAGGATAAGGCCACCACACAGCAGCGACCGGCGGCGGCGACACAGCAGCTGGCGCAGGAGGATCTGGAGTTCGCGACCAAGGCGGCGCAGGGCGGCCTCAAGGAGGTGAAGTTCGGGGAGCTCGCGCAGCAGCAGGCGGCGCGCGACGAGGTCAAGCAGTTCGGCCAGCGCATGGTCGCCGATCATGGCAAGGCCAACGACCAGCTGAAGCAGCTCGCGCAAAAGAAGGGCGTCGAGCTGCCGCAGCAGCTGTCGAACGAGGACCAGGAGAAATATGCCGAGCTGCAGGAGAAGTCCGGCGCTGACTTCGATCAGGCGTACACGGACGAGATGGTGAGCGATCACGAGAAGGATGTCGCCGAGTTCGAGCAGTATGTCGATGAAGGCAAGGATCCCGATCTCACCAGCTTCGCCGGGCAGACCCTGCCGACGCTGAAGGAGCACCTGCGGCTCGCGCAGCAGACTGAGGAGCAGGTGACCGCGGCCGCGAGCAAGGAGGAGCAGGTGACCGCGGCGGCGAGCAAGCCGGAGCAACCCCAGGCCGCCCAGCCCCCGCAGCCGGGAGCCACGCCGAAGCCGCAGCAGGCGATCAGCATGGAGAAGCTGCTCGGATCGCCGGTGGTCAACACCAAGGGCGACAAGGTCGGCAAGATCGAGGACGTGGTGCTCGACCAGACCGGCAAGTACTTTGCGGTCGTGTCGGTCGGCGGCTTCCTCGGGATCGGCGACAAGGATGTGGCGGTGCCGCTGAACGACCTGCAGCTGGGCCAGGACGAAGCCTATCTGATGAGCGCAGCGACCGAGGACCAGCTGAAGCAGATGCCCGAGTACGACGAAGACCAGTATCAGCCGTACGCCGAGAAGTAGGGCTGTATCGACGAGCAGGCGCGGGGCCGGGCGGTTCTCTCCCGGCCTCGTCGTATTTTTCGACGGCCTCGCCCGACCTAAATGGCGGAGCGGGCGATGCGCCGGCGTACCTCGACGGCGCTCGCGACCCGGCCGCGGGCCTGCTCGATCGCGGCGACCGCCTGCTCGACCCACTGCAGGTTGGTGAGCTCGGTGCCGAGCGGGGCGTCCTCGAGGCCGACCCGCACGTGGCCGCCGCGCCGGACTGCGGCGGGGATCAGCGGGCGGATGTCGACGGCGAGGCCGGCGATCATCCAGGGGGCGCCCTGCGCTTCGTCCTCCAGCAAGCTCAGATAGGCCTCGAGACCGTATTCCCTGGGCGCGAAGCCGAACGCGAGGCCGTCCGAAAACATGAACCGGTAGACCGGCACCGGGGCGTCGGCGTAGACGCGGGCGAGCGCCGCGCCGAGCCGCAGAAAGCCCGGCTCATAGATCGCGTAGCTCGGGTGGAAGCCGTAGCGCGCCGCGAGCTCGAGCCCGTAGCGCACGTGGCCCTCAGGGTTGAGGTAGACGAAACCCTCCTGTTTCGCGACCAGGCGGTCGTAATGGGCGAAGTTGACCGAGCCCGGGTCGACCACCGTCCACTCCAGCAGCCCCTGCATCGCCAGCTGCTCGACCGCCTTGAAGCGCTCGGGCGCGGTCATGGCGCGCGGCGCGTCCGGCCCGCCGAGCACCGGCAGCGTGGGATAGACGATCACGTCCTCCTGCTCGCGAATGCCCTCGATGATGCGCCGGTAGATCTCGGCATCGTCGCGCTGGCGGCCCGTCCGCTCGTCGTAGGCGTGGACGTGGATGATCGCGGCACCCGCCCGGGCGCAGGCGATGCCGTCCGCAACCAGCTCGGCGACGGTGATCGGCATGCCGGGCTGCAGGGTGCGCGCCCACGGCCCGTTCAACGCCGCTTCCAGCCAGATCGCTCTCTCTACCACCGACTGCACTCCCGTATCATCACAGGCTCTTACAAGCAGGCATGTCTGCCCAGAACGCCTTCCGCTGGCCTGCGGATTTCGGCGCGTAGCTCGCCCAATGACCGACTTGATCCGCTCCTCAACCATGAACGGCGCTTGGTTACTTTTGTCCTCCCAGGTAGCCGCGCCAAAAAACTTTTTTAAGCAGGAGTTGTGAAGCAGTTCACAGACCGTCGCCGCGCGCCAGCGCTACCAGCGAAAACACAACATCGGGGCGCCCGGCGCAACCGGCGCCCGCTGACATAGGGTGGCCAAGACATGTCACAACCCGACAATGGCATTGGCAACGGCGCGAGTGACCCAGGGCGCGAGCCCAAGGTGATCGCGGTTTTCTCAGATGGAACCGGCAATAGCGCTGCCAAGCTGCTGAGAACCAATGTCTGGCGGCTTTACCAAGCGCTCGATACCAGTGAGCTTACGCCCGCGGCTAGGGCGCAGGGCACCCGCCGGCAGATCGCCTGTTACGATGACGGTGTGGGCACGTCCTCGTTCCGGCCGCTCGCCGTTCTCGGCGGCGCGTTCGGCTGGGGGCTGAAGCGCAATGTGCTCGATCTCTACACCTTCATCTGCCGCAACTACGAAGAAGGAGACGAGATCTACGCATTCGGCTTCAGCCGGGGCGCTTTCACGATCCGTATCCTGGTGGGTCTGCTGAGCAACCAAGGTCTGCTCTGCTGCGCGCCGGCTTGCACCGAAGAGGAGCTCGCCCGAAACGCGCCAGACGCCTACCGCGCCTACCGCCGGGATCTCACGCAAAGGTCCCGAAAGGGCCGGTTCAAGTTCTGGGTGCTCCACGTCTTCTTGCTAAGGACCGTGCGTGACGCGGCGATCCGGGCATGGCGCCGACTTTGGCGCCAGAAGACCTACGACGAAGTCGAGAAGAAGGAGCTGCGCAAGGATGCCGTCGCCTTCGTCGGGGTATGGGATACGGTCGCGGCGTACGGCACCCCGTTCGCCGAACTGACCCATGGGATCGACAATTGGGTCTGGCCCCTGTCGATGCCGGACCGCAAGCTTTCCAAGAAGGTCAAGAAGGCATGCCATGCGCTGGCCCTGGACGACGAGCGCGACACGTTCCATCCGCTCCTGTGGAGCGAGATCGAGGAGCAAGAGCTGATCGACCAGGAGGAAGTCAGCGACGGTCGCCTGAAGCAGGTCTGGTTCGCTGGCATGCATTCCGATGTCGGCGGAGGTTATCCCGACGATGGCCTTGCCCATGTCGCGCTTGAGTGGATGATGCAGGAGGCGGCGGCTAGTGGCCTGCGCTTCGACAAGCACCGAGCCGAGCACTTGGCGCGCGACTGCAACCCCTTAGGCCCGCTTCACGATTCTCGGCGCGGGCTCGGCGGCTATTATCGCTACCAGCCGCGGCGGATCAGCGCGCTGCTCGACCCTCCCGACCCCGGGACGCAGATCATGCGCAACCCGGACTTGAAGGGCCATGGGCTGCTAAGAGAAGTCAGAATCCACCAGAGCGTGCTCGATCGCATTCGCTCCGGACCCGACCATTACGCGCCGATCGTGTTGCCGGCCACATACGAGGTCGTGGATCGGCAAGGCAAGATCGTGACTGCCCGGGAGAGCGGGGCGGCCGCGCACGCGCGCGTTGTCGGGCAGGAGGCGGTGTGGAACGAGGTCTGGAAGAAGCGGATCTTCTATTTCCTGACGGTTGGCGCATCGCTGGTCCTGGCTGCGCTGCCATTGATCCACGCGATCTGGCCGCCTTCCCCCTGCGCTGGCCCGCAGTGCCTGCTGACGCCCGTTATCGCCGGGCTCGGCGATTTCCTTCCGGGGTTTGTAGCGCCATGGATAACCGCGTTCGCGCGCAGTCCTGGCTCGTTCCTTGGCTTGGCTATCGGGATTGCTGTCCTGCTTGCGATGGGCGCGAAGTGGCAACGGCACGTGCAGGACCGGATGCGCCGACTGTGGGCAAAGTCGCTCCAACTACCTGGCCCGGCGGGCGCGGCAACGGCGTCGACACGCGAATCGTGGATTTACCGCCTCCGCACCCACCAGTGGTACCAGGCGGTGCTCTGGCGCCTGAAATGGAAAGTCGGGCCGAACGTTTTCGGCTGCGGAACGCTTGCGGTGGCTCTGCTCCTGATCGTCTCACTACCGTTGCTGGCGATTCACCGGGCTCAGCTGGTTATTGCAGAGCGCTCAAACGCGATCTGCGAGCTCGATGGGGGGCCGCAAGCAGCCACGCCGGAGGGGTTCTCGACCAAGTCGCTGTGCTGGGCGACCGGATCTCAGGTCGAGGTCGGCCGGCATTACCGGGTCACCTTGACGGTCAACCAGCCCTGGATCGACGGGACCATCGCTGCCGATCCGGTCGGGTTCGGATCGGAGCAGCTGCCGTGGTACGCGCGCTACACGGCCGCTCCCCTGCGCCGGTCGTTGAGCGAGCGATGGTTTCAGCCCCTGGTGAAGGTCGTGCCGGCACCAGGGAGCGGCTCGAGCCAGATCGAGGCTGTGGACCTGCAACCCAGTGCCGCCGGGATCTACTCCGCGGAATTTGTCGCGGCCCGGACCGGGGAGGTCTTCCTGTTCTTGAACGACGCAATCGTTTCCTGGCGCGGCCTCACGCGGGACTTCTACGCCAACAATAAGGGTATGGCCCAGGTGCAAATCGAGCCGGTCGACGGTGAGGTGCGCGAAGCCGCGATCACCGGGAACGCCAATTAAGCGGGTGGATCGTTGCGGCGGCCGAGCGCACCTGCACCGTGCTGCTGCGGTCGGAACCCGAGGGCGGCTACGCGCCGATCAGCCGCCCCCTCCATCAGCCGCCCGCTCCGGGCCCTCGTGGCCCGCGTGCTGCGCGCGAGGGAACGCGGGAGATGACGAGTGATCCCGAGAGGAGTTGGTGGTCGCCGCGCGGCAAGCGCCGGCTCACCGATCAGAACGCCGAGCCCATGAGGACGCCCGGCAGCCAGAGCGCGATCTGCGGGAACAGGCACAGGATCACGATGGCGAGCACCATGCACAACACGAAGGGCAGCCCACCCCAGAGGATGGTCTGCAGCGGCACATCGGGCGCGATGCCGTTGATCACGTAAAGAT
>JBKPNX010000103.1:0-39393 GCA_046732855.1 Pseudomonadota bacterium | reverse complement strand
TCATCGAGATCAAGTCGGTCGCGCGCGATCCGGGCTCGCGCGCCAAGATCGCCGTGGTCTCCAAGGACAGCAGCATCGACCCGGTCGGCGCCTGCGTCGGCATGCGCGGCTCGCGCGTGCAGGCGGTGGTGAACGAGCTCTCGGGCGAGAAGATCGACATCATTCCGTGGTCGCCGGATCCGGCCACCTTCGTGGTCAATGCTCTGGCGCCCGCCGAAGTCAGCAAGGTCGTGCTCGACGAGGAGAGCCGGCGGATCGAGGTGATCGTGCCCGACGCCCAGCTCTCGCTGGCCATCGGCCGCCGCGGCCAGAACGTGCGGCTCGCCTCGCAGCTCACCGGCTGGGACATCGACATCGTCACCGAGAGCGAGGACGCCGAGCGGCGCTCGCGCGAGTTCAAGACCCTGACCGAGTATTTCGTGAACGCGCTCAACGTCGAGGAGGTGATCGCGCAGCTGTTGGTCACCGAAGGGTTCAGCAACGTCGACGAGCTGCTCTACGTCGATCAGGAGGAGCTCGCCTCGATCCAAGGCTTCGACGAGAGCGTCGCCCAGGCGTTGCGCGAGCGCGCCGAGCAGTATCTGACCCAGCGGGAAGCGGCGTTGCGCGAGGAGGCGGCAGCGCTCGGCCTGAGCGAGGACCTCCTGGAGTTCGAGCAGCTGTCGCTGGAGCACATCGTGGCGCTCGGCCGCAAAGGCGTGAATTCGCTCGACGATCTGGCCGATCTCGCCGCGGACGAGCTGGTCGAACTGCTGCCCGAGGCGGAGCTGACCGAAGCGGACGCCGGGAACCTGATCATGGCGGCGCGCGCCCACTGGTTCGGCGACGAGGATGCCGGGGCCGAGGGTGCGGGTGCTGCCGCGGCGGCCGCGCCGCCGGTCAATGACGCCGCGCCGGCGGAGCCCTCTCAGTGAGGGGCGAGGTCGGAGCCGACCATGGCGCGAGCCGTCGAGGCGCCGCAGCGACGCTGTCTCGTCACCCGTGAGGTCAAGGGCCAGGACGAGATGATCCGTTTCGTGCTCGACCCGAGCGGGCAGGTGGTGCCGGACATCGACGGCCGACTGCCCGGCCGCGGTATGTGGTTGAGCGCGGAGCGGAATGTGTTAAACAAGGCGGTCGGCGCCCACCTGTTCGCGCGCGGGGTTCAGGCGCCCGTGCGGGCCGAGGCGGATCTGGCGGGGCAGGTCGAGCGTCTGCTCGTGCAGCGCGCGCTGGATTGCCTGGGCTTGGCGCGGCGGGCCGGTCAGGTCACCATGGGCTTCGAGCAGGTCCGTGCCTATCTGCGGTCGTCGTCGGCCGGAGTGCTGATCGCGGCGACCGACAGCGCGGCGGACGGCCGCAGCAAGCTGCGTCGGCTGGCTGCGGATCTGCCCGTCATCACCGCCTTCTCCAGGGCCGAGCTGGGCGCGGCGCTGGGGCGCGAAGGCTTGGTCCACGTCGCCGTCGCGCCGGGGCGGCTGGCCGACCGCCTGCTGTGCTACATCCGGCGCCTCGCCGGGTTCCGCGCGGATGTCCTGGCGCCGCCCGCACGGAACGAGAGCGTCTATCCGACCGAGCCGCAGAACACGACCGGACGATCATGACCGACCCCAAGACCACCGAGACCAAAGAGCAGGAGCGCGGTGCACGGATTTCCCTGGCTCGACCGGCCGGCCGGATCGAGCTGACCAAGACCGTGGACAGCGGCATGGTGCGGCAGAGCTTCTCGCACGGCCGCAGCAAGTCGGTCGCGGTCGAGGTCAAGCGCAAGCGGCAGCTGAAGTCGCCGGGCGGCGTGGCCGGCCGACCTGAGGTCGAGACGCCGGGCGGGGCGACCGTGGACGTGCTCAGAGCGCGCACCGACACGCCAGCCGGGGGGCCGCTGCGTCGCGATGACCGCGCTGCGGCGCGCCGTGGCGTGGTCCTGAAGCCCCTCACCGACGAGGAGAAGAGCGCCCGGGTGCGCGCGCTCGCCGACTCCAGGCGCGCCGAGGAGGAAGCACGCCGGCGCTCCGAGGCGAACGCGCAGCGCCAGGCCGAGGACGCCGCCCGCCGCCATGCCGAGGAGGAAGCGGCGGTCAAGCGGCAGGCCGAGGAAGAGGCGCGCAAGCGGGCGGAGGAGGAGGCGCGCAAGCGCGCCGAGGAAACCGCGGCCCGGCTGCTTGCCAAGGAAGAGGACGAGCAACGCAAGCGCCGCGAGGCCGAGGGCGAAGTGGAGACGGCGGCGCCTGCGGGCAGGCCGGCCGCACGCGCCGAGCCCGCGACTGCGCGACCAGCGGTCAGGCCCGGTGAGACGCCCCGGGCCAAGCCCAAGGGCAAGAGCGGCAAGGAAACCGACCGCGAGCAGGGGGATGGACGGCGTGGCACGGTGCGCCGCGAGAGCACGCGCAGCCGGGTGGTCCTGGACAGCGACAGCGAGCTGCTCGAGCGCCCCACGCCCTCGCTCGCCGCGCTCCGTCGTCAGCGCGAGCGGGAGAAGCGCCAGGCGCAGCAGATCGACGCCGGGCAGTTCGTGCGCGAGGTGGTGCTGCCCGAGACCATCACGGTGGCCGAGCTGGCCAATCGCATGGCGGTGCGCGGCGCCGATGTGGTCAAGCAGCTGATCAAGATGGGCGTCATGGCCACCATCAATCAGGTGCTCGATGCCGACACCGCCGAGCTACTGGTCGCGGAGTTCGGCCATCAGGCCAAGCGGGTCAGCGAAGCCGACGTGGAGATCGGCCTCGAGGGCACCCAGGATGACGCCGCCGATGTGCAGCCGCGCGCGCCGGTAGTCACCGTGATGGGGCACGTCGATCACGGCAAGACCTCGCTGCTGGATGCGCTGCGCCAGTCCGACGTGGCCGCACACGAGGCGGGCGGCATCACGCAGCACATCGGCGCCTATCAGGTCGACGTCGGCACCGGCCGCCCGGTGACCTTCATCGACACCCCGGGTCACGCCGCGTTCACCGAGATGCGCGCGCGCGGCGCGCGGGTGACCGATCTCGTGATCCTCGTGGTCGCCGCCGACGACGGGGTGATGCCTCAGACGATCGAGGCGATCAACCACGCCAAGGCGGCCGGGGTGCCGATCGTGGTCGTGATCAACAAGATCGACCGGCCCGATGCCGATCCCGCGCGGGTCAAGCAGGGCCTGCTCAATCACGACGTGGTGCTCGAGGAGTACGGCGGCGACGTGCTGCACGTCGAGGTGAGCGCCACCCAGCGCACCAACCTCGACAAGCTGATCGAGACGATCCAGCTCCAGGCCGAGGTGCTCGAGCTCAAGGCCAATCCGAATCGTGATGCCCAGGGCGTGGTGATCGAGGGCAAGCTGGATCGCGGGCGCGGCGTGGTCGCCACCGTCCTGATCCAGCGGGGTACGCTGCGGGTCGGCGACATCATCGTGTGCGGCGCCCAGTGGGGGCGGGTGCGCGCGCTGGTCGGCGATCGCGGCCAGGCCCTTGAGGCGGCCGGCCCGTCGGTACCGGTCGAGACCCTCGGCCTGGACGGCGTGCCCGACGCTGGCGATCCGCTGGTCGTGGTCGACAGCGAACGCCGCGGGCGCGAGATCACCGAATACCGCCAGCGCAAGCGGCGCGAGCAGGCGGCGGCCACCACCGGGCGCGGCTCGGTCGAGGAAATGTTCAGCCGGCTGGCTGGCGGCGGGGCGAACGAATTGCCCGTGGTGGTCAAGTCCGACGTCCACGGCTCGATGGAGGCGATCGTCGCCGGGCTGGAGAAGCTCGGCACCGAGGAGGTGTTGGTGCGCGTGCTGCACAGCGGCGTCGGCGCGATCACCGAATCCGACGTCACCCTGGCGCTCGCGTCGCGGGCGATAATCATCGGGTTCAACGTCCGGGCCAATGCCCAGGCGCGCGAGCTGGCGCGGCGCGAAGGCGTCGAGATCCGCTACCACTCGATCATCTACGAGCTGCTCGACGAGGTGAAGGCGGGCCTGTCCGGTCTGCTGGCGCCGTCCTCGCGCGAGACCATGCTCGGCCACGCCGAGGTCCGCGAGGTGTTCTCGATCTCCAAGGTGGGCAGGATCGCGGGCTGTCGGGTGATCGACGGCGTGATCCGGCGCGGCGCGCGGGCGCGCCTGCTGCGCGACGACATCGTGATCCACGACGGCGCGCTGGGCTCGCTCAAGCGTTTCAAGGACGACGTGCGCGAGGTGCGCGAAGGCTTCGAGTGCGGCATCGGCATCGACGGCTGGGGCGACCTGCGCGAGGGCGACGTGATCGAGGCTTACGAGGTCGAGCAGGTTGCCCGCACGCTGTGAGATCGGGACCGCCCCGCCGGGAACCGCTCGCCGCAGCACCGGCCGCGTGATCAGGATTCTGGGGGAGACTATGGCACGCCGGACGGCGGAGGCCGGTGGTCGGCCGAGCCAACGTCAGTTGCGGGTCGGCGAGGAGCTGCGCCACGTGCTCGCGGAGCTCTTGGGACGCGGTCACCTGCGCGAGGCGGCGCTCGTGGACGTGCGGCTCACCGTGTCGGAAGTGCGCATCAGCGCGGATCTGCGCCACGCCGTGGTGTTCATCACCGAGTTGGGCGGCGAGCTGGGCCCGGAGCGCCTGGAGGCGCTGCAGCGGGTCGCGCCGCAGCTGCGCGGCGAGGTGACGCGACGCATGCGGCTGAAATACGCCCCGGACCTGACGTTTCGGCCCGATCGGTCGTTCGCCGAGGCGGCGCACATCGAGGCGCTGCTCGCGCAGGAGCGCGCCGCGGTGGGCAGCGAGGGGAAGGACGATGGCCCGGGCTAGGTCCAGGGGGCAGCCGATCCACGGCTGGTTGTGCCTGGACAAGCCGGCGGGGATGACCTCGACTGAGGCGGTCACTCGCGTGCGCCGGATCACTGGGGCGCGCAAGGCCGGCCATGGCGGCACGCTCGACCCGCTCGCGACCGGCGTGCTGCCGCTCGCGCTGGGCGAGGCGACCAAGACGGTCGCGTACGTCATGGACGGGCGCAAGCACTACCGCTTCACCGCGCGCCTCGGCGAGGCGCGCGCCACCGACGACGCCGAGGGCGAGGTGCTCGCGACCAGCGCGGTGCGGCCGACCAGTGCCGAGATCGCGGCGTTGCTGCCGCGCTTCGTCGGGCGGATCGAGCAGGTGCCGCCCCGGTTCGCCGCGGTCAAGGTCGAGGGCGAGCGCGCGTACGACCTGGCGCGGCGCGGCGAAGCGGTGGCGCTGGCGCCGCGCCCGGTGCAGGTCGAGCGGTTCGATCTGGTCGAGCGGCCCGATCCGGACCTCGTCATCTTCGAGGTCGTGTGCGGGCGCGGCACTTACGTGCGCGCGCTGGTCCGCGATCTGGGCGAGGCGCTCGGCTGTCTCGGTCATGTCGTGGCGTTGCGCCGCCTGCGGGTCGGGCCGTTCGGCGTGGCAGAGGCCGTTTCGCTCACGGCGCTGGAGCAGGTCGTGGCCGACGACGCGCTGCCGCAGGCGCTCCTGCCGGTCGGCGCCGCGCTCGGCGATCTGCCGGCGCTGCCGCTGACCCAGCCGCAGGTCGACCGGCTGCGCGCGGGTCAGACGATTCGGGTCGCGCCCGGGCTGCTGGCCGGCGCGGCCGAGTCCGACGCTACCGTGCGCGCCATGGCCGCCGGCCGAATGGTTGCGCTCGCCCGCCTGCACGGCGCCGAGCTCAGCCCGGTCCGGGTGTTCAACTTATGAAGTCAGATGAGGCAAGCGAACCGATCATGTCCATCACTCCCGAGCGCAAGCAAGCCGTGATGACCGATTTCGCGACGCGGTCCAACGACACCGGCTCGCCCGAGGTGCAGGTCGCCGTGCTGACCGAGCGCATCTCGAATCTCACCGAGCACCTCAAGGCCCACAAGCGGGACTTCGCCTCGCGCCGCGGCCTGCTGATGATGGTCGGTCGCCGGCGCCGGCTGCTCGACTATCTCCGGCGCAAAAATCAGAGCCGCTATCAGACCGTGATCGAACGGCTCGGGCTGCGCCGGTAGCGCCGGTTCATCGGGGCGTTCCGCGCGCCGGCAACGCGCCGCGGATCGTCCTTCCAAAGCGGGTCCGGCGCTATCCGGGCAGGCGGCCGCACGCGGCCAGCCTAGGCTGTGGCAAAGGCTGAACGACACCAATGTTTGACATCACGAGAAA
This sequence comes from Pseudomonadota bacterium, assembly GCA_046732855.1. Taxonomy (GTDB): domain Bacteria; phylum Pseudomonadota; class Alphaproteobacteria; order Geminicoccales; family Geminicoccaceae; genus JBKPNX01. The sequence continues at coordinate 33,309 of JBKPNX010000103.1, read as the reverse complement.
AGAGATGATCTGGGGCGGTCGCCCCCTGGTTCTGGAAAGCGGCCGGATCGCGCGACAGGCGGACGGCGCCGTGCTGGCGACGTACGGCGAGACCACGGTGCTGTGCACCGCGGTCGCCGCGAAAACGGTCAAGCCGGGGCAGGACTTCTTTCCGCTGACCGTCAACTATCAGGAAAAGACCTTCGCCGCCGGCAAGATCCCGGGCGGCTTCTTCAAGCGCGAGGGCCGGCCGGCCGAGAAGGAGACGTTGACCTCGCGCCTGATCGACCGGCCGATCCGGCCCCTGTTCCCAGAGGGGTTCCGAAACGAGACCCAGGTGATCTGCACCGTGCTGGCGCACGATCAGCAGAACGATCCGGACATCGTCGCGATGATCGGCGCGAGCGCGGCGCTCACCATCTCGGGCATTCCGTTCCTCGGCCCGATCGGGGGCGCCCGCGTCGGCTACAACAATGGCGAGTTCTTGCTCAACCCGACCTATCAGGATCTGGTCGGCAGCGAGCTCGACCTGGTCGTCGCGGGGACGCGCGATGCCGTGATGATGGTCGAATCCGAGGCGAGACAGCTGCCCGAGGACACCATGCTGGGCGCGGTGCTGTTCGGCCAGCAACAGTTCCAGCCGGCGATCGATCTGATCATCGCGCTGGCCGAGGAGTGCGCCAAGGAGCCGTGGGAGCTGGAGCTGGTCGAGCACGGCGATCTGTACGAGACGCTCGCCGGGCGGTTCGAGACGGAGCTGCGCCAGGCCTACGCCGAGTCCGGCAAGCAGGCGCGCACCGACCGCGTCGAGGCGGTGCGGGTCGCGGCGCTCGAGGCCCTGGGCGGCCAGGACGGCGAGCTCGCGCCGGCGGTGCTGAGCGCGTTCAAAAAGCTCGAGAAGGCGATCGTGCGCAATGCCATCCTGGATACCGAGCGGCGCATCGACGGGCGCGGCACTACCGGCATCCGTCCGATCGGGGCCGAGGTCGGCGTCCTGCCCCGGGTCCATGGCAGCGCCCTGTTCACGCGCGGCGAGACCCAGGCGCTTGTGGTCGCGACGCTCGGCACCGGCCAGGACGAGCAGGTGATCGATGCGCTCGAGGGCGACTACCGCGAGCACTTTCTGCTGCACTACAACTTCCCGCCCTATTCGACCGGCGAAGCCAGCATGCTGCGCTCACCGGGTCGCCGGGAAATCGGCCACGGCAAGCTGGCGTGGCGCGCGGTCCGGCCGCTGCTACCGCCGCGTGAGAGCTTCCCCTACACCATCCGGGTCGTGTCCGAGATCACCGAGTCCAACGGCTCGAGCTCCATGGCCACCGTCTGCGGCAGCTCGCTCGCGCTGATGGACGCCGGCGTGCCGATCGAGCGGCCGGTCGCCGGTATCGCCATGGGACTGATCAAGGAGGGCGAGCGGGTCGCCGTGCTGTCCGACATCCTCGGCGACGAGGATCATCTCGGCGACATGGACTTCAAGGTCGCGGGTACCGAGGTCGGCGTCACTGCTCTGCAGATGGACATCAAGATCGCCGGCATCACCGAGGCGATCATGCGCCAGGCGCTCACCCAGGCGCGCGACGGTCGGCTGCACATCCTGGACGAGATGGCCAAGGGCATCAGCGGAGCGCGGCCCGAGCTGCGCGAATCGGTGCCCAGGATCAGCGTCATCCACATCCCCCAGGACAAGATCGGCATGGTGATCGGCCCGGGGGGCAAGATGATCCGCGAGATCTGCGAGACCACGGGCACCAAGATCGACATCGAGGACGACGGCACGGTTAAAATCGCCTCGAGCGACGCCTTGGCCAGCCAGCAGGCGGTGGATTGGATCCGCGGCCTGACCAGCGAACCAGAGGTCGGCGTGGTCTATACCGGGACGGTGGTGCGGGTGGTCGACTTCGGCGCTTTCGTCAAGTTCCTCGGCGCGCAGGACGGGCTCCTGCACATTTCGGAGCTCCGCAACGAGCGGGTCGGCAAAGTCACCGACGTGGTCAAGGAGGGGGACACGGTCAAGGTCCGGGTGCTGAACGTCGATGAACGGGGCAAGGTCAAGCTCAGCATGCGCGGCATCGATCAGGTGACCGGCGAGGAGACCGAGCCGATGGCGCCGCGCCGCCCGCCCGGCGAGTCTCACGACGGCCAGGGCGAGCGGTCGCGCCGCGAGCGCGGTCCACGCAGGCACCGACGGGCGGGCTGAGCGCCGGCGACGCGGCCAGCGGCGGGCGCTGGCCGCGAATCCGCTCGCCGGCGGCCCAACGGGTTGAGTTGGCCGCCGTACGACATTACATGTGCTGGGCTCGACACGAAGCGGTGCGTGCCAGGACTTGGTTCGCCGCCCTGTGCGACGAACGCCGGACCCTGCTCGAAGGTCGCCGCCGGCGACCCTGGGGACGTCAGGAGAAAATTAGTGATCGCCCTCAAACCTTTGCTCCTCAGCGGTCGTGAAGTGTGGCCGCTGATCGAGGGCGGCAAGGGGATTTCGGTGTCCAACGGGCTGAGCAGCGGCGCCTGGGCGGCGACCGGCGGCATCGGCACGTTCTCCGGGGTCAACGGCGATCATATCGACGAGCGGGGGCGTCTGGTCCCGCTGATCTACCGCGGCAAGACCCGCCTCGAACGCCACGAGGAGCTGATCCGTTACTCGATCAGGGCAGCGATCAGCCAGGCGCGGATCGCCCATGACGTGCGCGGCGGCGAGGGCCGCCTGCACATGAACGTGCTGTGGGAGATGGGCGCCTGCGAACGGGTGCTCCAGGGCGTGCTCGAGGGGGCCAAAGGGCTGATCCACGGCGTCACCTGCGGCGCCGGCATGCCCTATCGCCTGGCCGAGATCGCCGCCAAATACGACGTCTACTACTATCCGATCGTGTCCTCGGCGCGCGCCTTCCGGGCGCTCTGGAAACGCGCCTATCACCGGCTGTCGGAATGGCTCGGCGGCGTGGTTTACGAGGACCCCTGGCGCGCCGGCGGCCACAATGGCCTGTCCAACTCCGAGAATCCGAACGAACCCGAGCCGCCCTATCCGCGCGTCCAGCAGCTGCGGACCACGATGCGCGAGTTCGGGCTGGACGAGACGCCGATCATCATGGCCGGTGGCGTCTGGCATCTGCGCGACTGGCGGGACTGGCTCGACAACGCCGAGCTCGGGCCGATCGGGTTCCAGTTCGGGACCCGGCCGCTCCTGACCCGCGAGAGCCCGATCTCGCCGGCGTGGAAGCGGCGGCTGCTCGAGCTCGAGGAAGGCGACGTCCTGCTGCACCGGTTCAGCCCGACCGGCTTTTATTCCTCGGCGGTCAACAATGCCTTCCTGCAGGAGCTACAGGAGCGCTCGGCACGCCAGATTCCGTTCGCCGCAGAGCCCGATGCCGAGCGCGGACTGACCGAGCCGCTGGCGTTCGGCACCCGCGGCCGGTTCGTTTACGTCCACCCCGCCGACAAAGCGCGCGTCAGCCGCTGGCACGAGCAGGGCCACACCGAGGCGATGAAGACGCCGGACAACACGCTGATCTATGTCGCTCCCGAGAAGGCGCGCGAGATCCGCCGCGACCAGATCGGCTGCATGGGCTGCCTGTCCGCCTGCCAGTTTAGCAATTGGACGTGTCGCGACGACCACACCACGGGCAAGCCGCCGGACCCGCGGTCGTTCTGCATCCAGAAGACCTTGCAGGACATCGCGCATGGCGGCGCGATCGACACCCAGCTGATGTTCGCCGGCCACAACGTCTACAAGTTCCGCGAGGACCCGTTCTACTCCAACGGCTTCATCCCGAGCGTGCGCCAGCTGGTGGAGCGGATCGGCACGGGCCGCTGACGGCAGGGTGGTTGACAAGCCGGTCAAATCGTACCAAATAGGTGCTGTTTCCAGGCCGGGCGAGCGGCCCAAGCAGGTGCTGGGCCATGCCGCGCGACTGGACCAGAGAGGTGCTGTTATCCACGCCAGGCGAGCGGCGGTGCAGTGCGGCAATGGAGAAGAGGATCTTGAGGTGCTGACGTCGCGAACCTATTCGGGGGTCCTTGAGCGGCTGAAGGCTGCCGGGCTGCGCCCCACGCGGCAGCGGCTGGCTCTGGCCAAGCTGCTGCTCGAGAGCGGCCCGCGCCACGTGACCGCCGAGGAGCTGTTCCACGAGGCGCGCATCGCCGGCATTCCGGTGTCGTTGGCCACGGTCTACAACACCCTGCACCAGTTCACCGCGGTCGGGCTGCTGCGCGAGGTGGTGGTCGACATGGGACAGAGCTATTTCGACACCAACACCTCGCACCACCATCATTTCTTCGACGAGACCACCGGCGCGCTCACCGACATCCCGGACGACGACATCGAGATCGGGCGCCTGCCGACGCCGCCCTCGGGCTCCGAGATCGAGCGCGTCGAGGTGATCGTCCGCCTGCGCCCCGCGGAGGCGTAAGCGCTTCGTCTCAGCCGCTGCCGGCGTCGCCGCCGCAGGGCCGCGGCCCGGAAATCGAGGTCGGCGCGGCGCTCCAGAGATGTCGTTTCGTACTCGGTTAGGCCGCGCCGACGCGGCGCAAGACCCGGGGGTTGCGCGATGCGGGTCGCTCGTGAGGGTGCAGGCGCCCTCGGTCGGACCGCGCAACGCCCGCGTGCGCTTGCTTTCTAGGGCAGAACCTCGTCGGGCAGCACGCCCCAGAACGCGTGGCGGCGCAACCAGCCGCGCCGGCCCTGGATCTCGACCCGACACCAGTCCTGTTCGCAGTCCAGCAGCTCGCCGAGCACGCCGGGTTCGGCGCGCAGCACCACCCGGGCGTCATCCGCGGGCGTGCGCCGCAGCTCCGCGATGTCCTTCTTGATCATGATCGTCCGCCGGCTGGACAACAGGCTCGAGTGAACCCAGCCCGTGTCGCCGTCGTGGAGCTGGACCTTCCGCCAGGTGTCGAACTCGGCGATGATCTCGACCGGCAGCCCCTTGCGCGCCAGCACCCAACTGACCGGGTAGTCCCGGCCGGGCCCATAGCGCAGATGAACCCGGTCGGCGCCCAGCGAGACGAACCGCGGCACTGGCAGGCCGGTACTCCGGCCGGCGGTGGGCGGTGCGGGCGCCGCGACCGCGGGTTTCGCCGGGGCGGCGGAGCTGCCTCGCTCCTGCGCCGCCGCGCAATGCCACCGCCCGAGCAACGCCAGGGCAAGGCAGAGCGCACTGAGCGATCGGTTGGCTCTGCTCGCCGCCATCGCGTCGCGATCCTCGCCGCTGGTGCTCCTGCCACTGTTAGCGCGAGGTCCTGCGGCTCGACAACTCGCTTCTGAGCACCCTTCAGGTCACCTGCCAGTTCTGCTAGGCATGGCCCGGCCGGTCCTTTGCTGGAGGCAGCTCGATGGTGCGGAGAAAGCCGCTGGTCGTGGTCACCCGCAAGCTTCCCGAGGTGATCGAGACGCGGATGATGGAGCTGTTCGACACCCGGCTGAACGACAGCGACACGCCGCTCACCAAGGCGGGCCTGGTTGACGCGCTGAAGACCGCGGAGATCCTGGTGCCGACCGTGACCGACCGCATCGACAGCAGCGTGCTCGCCCACGCCAATCCCGAGTTGCGCCTGATCGCCAACTACGGCACCGGCGTCGATCATATCGACATCGAGGCCGCCTACGCGCGCGGCATCACGGTGACCAACACCCCGGGCGTGCTGACCGAGGATACCGCCGACATGACCATGGCCCTGATCCTCGCGGTGTCGCGCCGGCTGGTCGAAGGCGAGCGGCTCGCCCGCTCCGGCGAATGGCCGGGCTGGAGCCCGACCTCGATGCTTGGCCATCGCATCACCGGCAAGCGCCTCGGCATCCTCGGCATGGGCCGGATCGGCAGCGCCGTCGCGCGGCGCGCGCGCGGCTTCGGGCTCGCGATCCACTATCACAATCGCCGCCGCGTGCCCGAGGCGCTCGAGACCGAGCTCGAGGCGACCTACTGGGAGAGCCTCGACCAGATGCTCGCGCGCATGGACATCATCAGCGTCAATTGCCCCCACACCCCGGCGACGTTCCATCTGCTCTCGGCGCGGCGGCTTGCCCTGTTGCGGCCCACCGTGATCATCGTCAACACGTCGCGCGGCGAAGTGATCGACGAGGCGGCACTGACCCGCATGCTGCGCAACAAACAGCTCGCTGGCGCCGGTCTCGATGTGTTCGAGCACGAGCCGGCGATCAACCCGCGACTGCGCGAGCTGGCCAATGTCGTGCTGCTGCCGCACATGGGCTCGGCGACGATCGAGGGCCGGGTCGACATGGGCGAAAAGGTCGTGATCAACATCAAGACCTTCGTCGACGGTCACCGGCCACCGGATCGCGTGCTGCCGAGCCAGCTTTAGGACCGAACCTGGCCGGAAGCGCGCGGCAATCCTGGGCGGCGCGCCGGACCCCCGCGCACCCTGCGAGCAGAGGGCCCTGAGGCGCCGCGGCCCTGCAGGCCAGGATCAGAGAGGCTGGGCGCCGGCGGCTTCTGTCGGGACCGCCGCAGCTTCGGTCACGGTCCACTCGACGATGCGCTTCAGCGTCTTGCCGAACGCTTCGTCGAACGCGTCGACGATTGAGGGTAGCGAGGTGTTCTTGGCGCGCACCACAGCCTCCTCGGAGACGGCCGCGATCGAGGTGCGCCGCGGCAGCCGGACCAGGCGCGCCTGGATGCGCACGCGCACCTGCGGCGCGCCCGCGGTGTCGTACTCCGCCTGAAACTCGCGAATGTGGGTCAACAGCCCGAGATCGGCGCGCACCCCGACCACCTCGCGGCCGAGCACGTCGACCTTGCTGGTGTTGTCGAGCGATTCCAGGAGAAGATTCTGCACCATCACCGGGACCACGTCGATCCAGCTCGCCCCGGCGTAGTATTCGAGCGTGGTCGGGGTCGGCCGGAGCGCGATCCGGGCGCTGTTGAGGCCCGCGGTCGCGGTCGGCACCTCGACGCTGAGGCGGCCCGCCACGGTTGGCAGATCGTCGGCGAAGGTGCTCTTCGGGGTCAGATCGTACAGCCGCGGTGGCTCGGCGGTAGCCAGCTGCAGAGCGGCGGCGCAGCCGCCGAGCAGGATGCAGCCGCACAGGGCGAGCGCGGGTGGCAGACGCGGCGTGATCATTCCGGCCGGTATCCTCTGCTCGACCGGCCGATCAGGAAACCGGCGGGGTCGCGCTCGAACTCCTTGGTGATCCGACTGAGAGCTGCGACCAGCTGGCGCGTCTCGCCGATCAGCTGGGTGAATTCGTACAGCCCGGTGGCGGCGAAGTCGTCGACCGGCTGGTCGAGCTGCGCCAGCAGGTGCTCGAGCTGACCGCCCGCGCGCGCCAGCGAGGACGCCGCGCCACGCAGCTCGGTCATGGTACCGGTCAGATCGCCGCTCACGCCTTGGATCTGCTGATCGACGCGGCCGGTCAGCTGGCGCAAGTCGCCCACCAACTGCCTTACCTCGACCGAAGTCTTTTGGATATCCTCGGTCATGCTCGCGGCGCCCGTCACCAGGGTCTCGACGCTGCCGGACCGGTCGGCGAGGCCGGCAGTCAGCTTTTCCACGTTCTGCAAGGTGCCGGCGACCGCCTTCAGGTTCTCGTCCGCCAACAGCAGGTTCAGCCGCTCGACCACCACGCTCGCCTGCGCCACCAGCTCGGGCGTGGATTCGAATACCCGCTCCAGGGTCGAGCGGCGCGAGCGGATGCGGGGCGGCGCCGCGGCATTGGGCTCGAGCCTTGCGCTCGCCTGGGTGCCGCCGCGCAGCTGCACATAGGCGATGCCGGTCAGACCCTGGAACTCCAGCGTGGCCACCGTATCCTCCTTGATCGGCGTGTCGCGCTCGATCTCCACCGTCACCAGCACGTTCTCGACGTTGGCGGGGTCAATCCGGATGTCGGCGACGCGACCGACCGGGATGCCGCGGTACAGCACCTGCCCGCCCTCCGGCAGCCCGCTCACCGAGCCGGCGAAGGCGATCTCATAGCGGGCGAGGTTGCGATCGACCCCGGCCTCGACCAGCCACAGACTGAAGGCGACCAACCCGGCGATCAGCGCCAGGACCACGGCGCCGACGACCACGTAGCTGGCGCGGATCTCCATCTAGACTCCAGGCGCGGCGACAGCCGCCAGCGCTGCGCGGCCGCGCGGCCCGTCGAAATAGGCCCGCAGCCAGGGGTGATCCACGGCGCGCAACTCCTGCAGCGTACCCACCACGGCGCGCTTGTCCACCAACGCCGCCACCCGATCGCAGATCGCCCCTAACGAATCGAGGTCGTGCGTTACCATGACCACGGTCAGGCCGAGGCTGCGCCGCAGGCCGCCGATCAGCCGGTCGAACGCCGCGGCGCCGATCGGATCGAGGCCGGCGGTCGGCTCGTCGAGAAACAGGATCTCCGGGTCGAGCGCGAGCGCGCGGGCAAGACCGGCGCGCTTGCGCATGCCGCCCGAGAGCTCGGCCGGAAACTTGTGACAGGCGTCGTGCGGCAGGCCGACCAGGGCGAGCTTGAGCGCGGTCAGCTGGTGGAGCAGCGGCTGCGACAGCTGCAGGCGCTCGCGCCACGGCGTTTGAACGTTCTCCGCGACGGTCAGCGAGCTGAACAGGGCGCCGTCCTGGAACAGCACTCCCTGCCGCGCCTGCAAAGCGTAGCGTTGCGCCTCGCTCAGTCGCCAGATGTCCTGCCCGAGCACCTCGATCTCGCCCTGCTCCGGGCGCAGCAGACCGAGAATGTGGCGCAGCAGGACCGACTTGCCCGCGCCGGAGCCGCCGACCACCCCGAGCACCTCGCCCTCATGCACCTCGAGGTCGAGCCCGTCGTGGACCACCTGCGGCCCGAAGCGGGTGCGCAGCCCGCGGATCCGCACGGCGGGGAATTCGCTCGAGGCGGTCATAAGCCGAGCGCCGAGAACACGATCGAGAAGATCGCATCGAACACGATTACCAGGAAGATCGCGACCACGACCGCGAGGGTCGTCTTGCGGCCGACGCTCTCGGCGCTGCCGTCCACGGTCAGACCCTCGTAGCAGGCGACCATGGCGATCACGAAAGCGAACACCGGCGCCTTGATGATGCCGACCCAGAACGTCCGCGGCCAGATCGCTTGACCGAGCCGGCTGACGTACTGGTCCGGCGAGATGTCGAGGGCGAACGCGCACATCAGGCCGCCGCCGAACAGCGCCATGATGTCGGCGAAGAAGGCGAGCAGCGGCAGCGCGATCATCAGCGCGAGCAGGCGCGGCAGGACCAGGACCTCGAACGGATCGAGGCCGAGCGTCCGCAGCGCGTCGATCTCCTCCCTGACCTTCATCATGCCGATCTCGGCGGTGAACGCGCTCCCGGACCGGCCCGCGACCACCACCGCGGTCAGCAGAATGCCGATTTCGCGGAGCGCGGAGATGGCCAGGAGGTCGACCGTGAAGATCTCCGCGCCGAAGCGACGCAGCTGATCCGCGCCCTGATAGGCCATCACGATGCCGATCAGGAACGTGATCAAGCCGACGATCGGCAGCGCATTGACGCAGGTCTGCTCCAGATGGTGGGTCAGCGAGGTCATTCGCAGCCGGGTGGGCCGCAGCGCGACGCGGGACAGCGCGACCAACGTCTGACCGTAGAAGGACAAAAGACGCCTCGCCTCATCCAGCGCGGCGAGCGTGCTACGCCCAAGATGGGCGATCATCCGCAGCAAGGGATTGACTACCGGCGCGGGTGGCAGCGGCTCGGCCGGAATGCTGCGAATCTCGGCGAGCAGCCCGGCATGGGCGTCGCGCGCCCGGGACCATTCCACCTGCCAGCCGCGGTCGACCAGCTCGCGCGTCAGCTTGTCCAGCAGCCACGCGCCCGCGGTGTCCAGCTTCTCTACGCCCCCGAGATCGATCGATGCTGCGCCCCCGACGGCGGGCGCTTCGGCGAGCAAGCGACGCCGGCGCCCATCCAGCTCCGACAGCGCCGGTAGCGTCCAGGAGCCGCCGGCCTCGACCACAAGCCGGTCGTCATGATACGTACCGTTCAGCCAAGCGGCCATTATGCGCGGCCGCCGCGGGGCGCCTCGAGACGGCGGGCTGGCCCACCGGCGTATGCGACGCCAGCGCCAGGACGCCGGATGCCGAGCGCTGGTCGGGGTCTCGCCGCTTCGCTTAGGTCGGGCTGCCGCGCAGCTGCTGGCGCAGCCGCTCGATCATCTGGCGGGTGCTCGCCGAGTGAGGGTTCAAGATCAGCGTCGCCTCGAAGCTGCGCAGCGCCGCCTCCGGCTGGTCCAGCTCCTGATAGATCAGGCCCAGGCCGAACAATGCCCCGAAATGGCGCGGCTCCAGCGTCAAAGTCCGCTGGATGTCCCGCACCGAGGCGCGCCAGTCGCCCATCAGGTAGTACACCGTCGCGCGCTTGTTCCAGCCCTCGGCGAACTCCGGCGCCTGATCGACCATGCGCGTGAACGTCTGCAGGGCGGTCGGATAGTCCTGCGCGTTCATCGCAAGGACGCCTTGCTGCATCAGTCGGTTGATCGCGGCATCCTTGGCTTCGAGCCAGACCTGCCAGATCTGCTGCTCGACCACTTGTGCCTCGGCTGCGTTCGGGGTGTGCTGCAGGCGCTGGAACAGACCATCGAGGCGCGGATCGTCCTGATCGGCCCGCGCTGGCTCCGCCGGTCCCCCGGTCAGCAGCATGACGAGGCCCGCGGCGATCGCCGCCAGCTGGCGCTGCTGCATGGCACGTCTCCGACTTGAGCTGCGAGACGACAGGACTATGGGGCGCTCGCGCGCCCCGGCCAGGGGCAAGAGCGATCACATGCCCTTGCATGCTGGCGCGCCGGTCAAGCGTCGGACGTCCCCGCCGGTCCATGCTCGTTCCGTTCCGGTGCATCCTGCTGCCGCTTAGCCAACTCCACCGCAGCCCGCAACTCGATCTCATCGAGGACCGCGTTCAGCTTGGCGTCGGCGAGCGAAGCGCGGTCCGCCTGAAGCAGCCCGCTCAGGCGCCGGATGGTTGCCGTGGGTAAAGCGCCCTCGAGCAGGCCGATCCTGATCAGGTCCAGTTCGTCCAGCAAGCTGCGCCCGCGCGTAAGCGCCCGGCGCCGCTCGCCCGCAGCGTCCTGCGCCGCCTGCGCCGCGAGCACCATGTCCAATGCGGCGAGCGGGCGCGCCGCCGGAACGGGGGCGGGACCTTCGGGCTGGGGCGCCTGGACGTGCGCGGCAAAACCGGTCGCGCCGCCCCGCGCGGCTGTCACCCGATGACCCTGACCTGGGCCCGTGCCCGGCCTGGTTTGTGCAATCTTCATCCAGATTGGCCCGCTGCGCCGTCCGGGCGCGGCGCTCCTGTTCGCCGCGCCGCCGCCGACCCGGCACCCGCGAGTTTGCAACGGTTAAGGTTAACCACCCGTAAATCGTGCGCGCCTTCCGATGCACGCCTGTGGTCACCCGGGCAAGATTTGCCGCGCCCGCCTGCACGCTTTACCCAGCGCAGGCGGGCGTCGCCCCGATTTCCTCCTGCCAAGGTCCAGCTGTCCAGCCCTCGGCCGCATCCGGCGCGGCTTGGCACGGCGCTCGCAAGGGACGGCGCGGAGATCCCTTGCCCATGTATCGCGCGTCCTCTGCCTGTCATCGCATCCTTGGCCTGACCACCCGGTTGGCGGTCGGCGCGCTCGGGCTCGGTCTGCTGCTCGCTTCGCCCGCGCTTGCCAATTCCCGTCTCAAGGACATCGCCGATTTCGAGGGCGTGCGCGACAACCTTCTGGTCGGCTACGGTCTCGTGGTCGGCCTGAACGGCACAGGCGACTCGCTGCGCAACGCCGCGTTCACCGAAGAAAGCCTGAAGGCGATGCTCGAGCGCCTCGGCGTCAGCACGCGCGGGCTCGACCTCACGACCAAGAACGTCGCCGCCGTGATGGTCACGGCCACGCTGCCGCCGTTCGCCCGCCAGGGCTCGCGCGTCGACGTCGCGGTCAGCACGCTCGGCGACGCGAAGTCGCTCCGGGGCGGCGTTCTGCTGGTGACGCCGCTGTACGGCGCCGACGGCGAGATCTACGCGGTCAGCCAGGGACCGCTCACGGTCAGCGGCTTTTCCGCTGAAGGCGAGGCCGAAAGCGTCACCCAAGGGGTGCCGACATCGGCGCGGATCGCGGCCGGGGGCATCGTCGAGCGCGAGGTCGATTTCGCGCTCGATCAGCTGTCGAGCGTGCGCATCGCGTTGCGCAATCCCGACTTCACCACGGCGCGGCGGGTCGCGCAGGCGATCAACGGCCATCTCAGCCAACCGGCGGCCCGCGTCACCGATCCGTCGACGATCGCGGTCGACGTGCCGCCGTCCTACCGCGGCCAGACCGCGGTGTTGCTGACCGAGATCGAGCAGCTGACGGTGGAGCCCGACCAGCGGGCGCGCGTGGTGATCGACGAGCGCTCCGGCATCATCGTCATGGGCGCGGGCGTGCGCATCAGCGAGGTCGCGGTCGCCCAAGGCAATCTCACGGTGCGCGTCACCGAGACGCCGCAGGTCTCTCAGCCCAATCCGCTCGCCGAGGGCGACACCGTCGTGGTGCCGCGGACCCGGGTCGAGGTGGAGGAGGACGGCGGCAACATGGTGCTGCTCGAGGAGGGTGTGTCGCTGCAGGAGCTGGTCGCCGGCCTCAATGCGCTTGGCGTCGGCCCGCGCGACCTGATCGGCATCCTGCAGGCGATCAAGGCAGCCGGCGCGCTGCAGGCGGAAATCGTGGTGATGTGATGAGCGCGCCGATCCTCAACCACGGCCTCGCCGCGCCCGCCACGCCCCCGGCCGGCAGCGACGCCCCGCGCAGCGAGGCGCTGCGGCACGCCGCGCAGGAATTCGAGGCGGTGTTCCTCGCCCAGGTGCTCGGCACGATGACGCAGGGCCTGGAGGGCGACGAGCTCCTCGGCGACGGTCAGGACGATGTGTTCCGCGGCATGCTGAACGAGGAGATCGCGAAGCTGATCAGCCGGAGCGGCGGGATCGGCGTCGCCGATGCCGTGCTGCGCGAGATGCTGAAGGCCCAGGAGGTGGCGTGATGGAGCCGCTCGAGCAGGTCACGATCCTGCTGACCCTGATGAAGCGGCTGGTCCAGGTGATGGACCACGAGCGCGCGCTCCTGAAGGGCATGCGCGTCGATGCCCTGCCCGATATCCAGGACGAGAAGCTGGCGCTCGCCGAGGCCTACGAGATCGAGGTCGCCCGGCTGCGCCGCAGCCCCGAGACGCTCGTGTCGCTCGAGCCCCACGTGCGCAGCCAGCTGCATGAGGCCACGCGCGTGCTCCAGGAGAGCATGACCGTGAACCTCCAGGCCCTGGTCGCGGCCCGGCAGGTGGTCGAGCGGGTGCTGCGCAACATCGGCGAAAGCCTGGCGCGCGGCACCAGGAGCGTGACCTACGGGGCGCGCGGCCAGGCCGGTGAAGCCGAGCCGACCGGCCAGGTGATCTCCGTCGCCTTCGACCGCCGGCTCTAGGAGCTTCCCATGAGCCTGACCGCCACACTCGCCAATGCCCTGTCCGGGCTGACCGTCGCGCAGCGCGCGCTCAGCGTGACCGCGAACAACGTCGCCAACGCCAATACCGAAGGCTACGTGCGCAAGGTCCTGAGCCAGGAGGCGGTGTTCATCGGCAGTCGCGGCGCCGGCGTCCAGGCGACCGAGATCAGCCGGATCACCGATGAGTTCCTGAGCGCCGAGGTGCGGCGCCACGCGAGCGTGGTCGGCCGGAGCGAAATCCTCGGGCGCTACCAGGAGCTGTTGCAGGACGCGTTCGGCGCGCCGGGTGACAGCCGCGACCTCGCCGCACTGGTCAGCGAGCTCGGCGCCGCGATCGAAGCGTTCGCCAATCAGCCGGAGAGCGCGACGCTCGCCCTCCAGGTGGTTCAGAGCGCGAACGGTCTGAGCGCCACCTTCGGGCAGCTGGCCGAGCAGGTGCAGGTGCTGCGCGGCCAGGCCGACGAGGACATCGGCCGGACCGTTGCCGAGATCAACGCCGAGCTGCAGGCGATTGACGACCTGAATGGCGAGATCGAGCGGCTCGCGCATCTCGGTCAGGTCGGCCCCGAGCTGCTCGACCGCCGCGATGCGCTGATCAGGAGCTTGGCCGAGAAGATCGACGTCCGGACCTTCGTCCAGGAGGACAACCGCATCGCGCTCTACACCGCGGGCGGCGAGACCCTGCTCGACGCCCTGCCCCGGGTCATCGCCTACAACCCGGCAGCGACGGTCGGGCCGAGCACCACCTTTGGTCGGATCGCCGTCTTCCGCGAGGACCAGATCGACGCGGCCACCGGCCAGCCGATCGACCCGACCGCGGGCATCCAGCTGGTGTCGAGCGGCCTGCGCGCGAGCCTCACGCCCGAGCTGCAGAACGACGCGACGCCCGACGTGTCGCAGCTGATCACGAGCCGGCTGCGCGGCGGCAGCCTGCAGGGCCTGCTCGAAGCACGGGATCTGCTCCTGCCCGAGCTGGACGACCAGATCCAGGAGCTCGCGGACAACCTGCGTTTCGTCCTGAACGCGGCGCACAATGACGGCAGCCCGTGGCCGCCGCCGACGCAGCTGACCGGGACGCGCACCGATCTCTCGGCCTTCGCGGGCGCGGCGCGCAGCGGGCTCGCGACGATCGCGGTGGTCGACCGCACCGACGGCAGCACGCTCGCCGCGTTCCAGATCGACGTGGCTGCGGCGGCGGATCCGGCGGCGCTCGCCGGTCAGATCAACGCGGGCCTCGGCGCATTCGGCAGCGCCGTGATCGGTCCGGACGGCAATCTCGAGATCACGCTGTCCGACCCGGATCAGGGGCTGGCGCTCGCCGAGGGCGACAGCCGGATCACGATCACCGATGCGGCCGGCCGCGACCGCGACTACGGCTTCGCCCACTACTTCGGCCTGAACGATCTGTTCGTGCTCGGCGGCAACCGGGCGAGCACGCTGGCCGTGCGCGCCGACATCGCGAGCGATCCGGCGCGGCTTAGCACCGCCCGGCTGGATGTGCAGACCGGACCACTGCTCGCCACGCTCGGCGGCCGCGGCGACAACCGCGCCGCCCAGGCGCTGGCCGACGCGCTCGCCACTCAGCACGATTTCCTCGCGCGCGGCGGTCTGCCGGCACGGCCGGCGACGCTCGCGGCCTACGCCGGGGACCTGATCGCGCAGGCCGCGATGCGCGCGCAGCACGCCGCCGATGCCGCCGGGCGCGACCGCGCTCTGGCCGACGCGCTCGAGTTCCGCGCGGCGGCGGTATCGGGGGTCAACCTCGATGAGGAGTTGGCCCGCATGGTCCAGCTGCAGCAGGCGTACTCGGTCGCGGCCCGGATCATCTCGGTGACCGACGAGCTGTTCGACGAGCTGCTCGGCACGGCGAGCTAAGGAGGCACGACGATGCTGACCCGCGTCGGCGACTTCGCCCAGCACCAGCGCATGACCCAGTTCTTGCTGGACGCGCAGACCCGCGCCCGTATCACTCAGGTGCAGATCGGCACGGGCAAGGTGGCCCAGCGCTTCCGCGAGGTCGCGCCCGACGCCGACCGCCTGCTCGGCACCAAGGATGCGCTGCTGCAGATCCAGCAGTTCCGCGCCAACAACGACCTGGTCGCCAAGCGGCTCGAGGTGATGGAAAGCAGCGTCGCCTCGCTCCATGAAGTCGGCAGCAGGCTCAAGGTGCTGCTGATCCAGCGCCTGGATTCCGGTTCGGCGGTGCCGGGCGTGATCACTCCCGAGATCCAGCACCTGCTCGAGCAGGCCGTGAGCGAGCTCAACGTCGACTTCGCCGGTCGCTACCTGTTCAGCGGTACCAGGACCGACACCGCGCCGGTCGTGCTCGACCCCGCCTTTGCCGGATTTGGCGGGCCCGATGACACTTACTACCAGGGCGACGCCGTGGCGCTGACCGTGCGTGCCGATGCGGACCGAGAGGTCGCCTACGGCATGACCGCCGACCGCGCCGGCTTCGAGGAGCTGATCGGCGCCCTGCGCACGGCGCTCGCCGGCGACGCGGCCGACGACCGCGCGCTGCTGGAGAGCGCGCTCGAGCTGGTCAATGCCGCCCTGCCCAAGGTCGCCGACTACCGCAGCGAGCTCGGCGCCGGCCAGGCCGCGATCGAGCGGATCAATCTCGGCCACGGCGACGCCGAGGTCTACCTGGAGCGCCAGATCAGCGACATCGAGAACGTCGACCTGACCGAGGCGATCACGCGCATGAGCCAGGATCAGATGGTGATCGAGAGCGCGATGGCGACGATCGCCCGCCTCAACCAGGTCACGCTCGCCGACTACCTGCGCTGACGCCTTCTCCCCCTCCCTCCCTGGAGCCAGCGATGAGCCGCGCGCCGTCCTATGAAGCCCGTTCCCTCCTGCCCGCGGCGACCGAAGAGCCGCCGCTGCTGACGCGCTTCGGTGCGCTCGCCCTGGATCCGGACCGCATCATCCTGTTTCCGCGCGGCCTGCTCGGCTTCGCCGATCAGCACCACTACATGCTCGCCGACATTCCCGGCCAGGACGCCGCGTTCAAGCTCCTCCAGTCGGTCGACGACGTGGACCTGAGCTTCGTCGTCCTGCCGCTGGATCGGAGCGAGGGGCCGATCGCCGGGCCCGATCTCGTCGCCGCCGGCGCGGCGCTCGCGATCGAGGACGCGTCGCTCGCCGTGCTGGCGATCGTGACGTTGCGGGCCAACGCGCCCCGGGTCGACTTCACCGTCAATCTGCGCGCGCCGCTGCTGATCGATACCGCGCGGCGCCTCGGGTATCAGCACGTGCTCGCCACCGACGCCTATTCGCTCCGCCATCCGCTGCCGCGCGCCGACGCCGATCATGCCGGCTGAGGCCAACGGGCTCGACCCCGACGACGCCGCAGCGATTCTGGCCGGTCTGACCATCAGCGCCCCTGCCACGGTGTTGCGCGACGTCGGCGAGGCGCTCTCCACAAGCGAGCGGTGCTACACCCTGGGGCGTGACCGTGGGCACGCTTCGGATGACGACGATCCCGACGCGCTCGCCGCCCGCGCCGGCGCGCTGGTCCGGACCGATCCGAAGGCGGCGCTCGAGCTGTACCGCGCGGCCATCCAGCGCGCGCCGCAGCGCATCGGCTGGTCGCTGGCGATCGCCAAGCTAGCCCTCGAGCTCGGACGCATCGATCAGGCGATCGAAGCCGCCGAGCGCGTGCTGCAGGCGCATCCGGGGCAGGCCGAAGCAAGCATCCTGCTGGCGTCCGCGCTGCTGCGCCGCCGCGATTTCACGCGCCTTGCGAAGGTGCTGGCCGCCGCGCCGAAGGGCGGGCCTCAGGCCGGCAACATCGCCAATCTCACCGGCACCATGCTGGTGCAACAGGGGAGGATCGCCGAGGGGCTTGCCGCAATGCGGCCGATCAAGCGTCTGGCGCCGCGTTCGCCGACGCTGCAGATGTCGCGCGTGATGTATCTGAATTACGACCCGGAGCTGTCGCGCGCCGAGCTGTTCCGCGAGCATCGCGCGTTCGGGACCGCTTTCCGCGATGCGCTCGCGCCGCTGCCGCCCCCTGACGCGTCGCCGCGCGATCCAGACCGTCGCCTGCGTATCGGCTATCTTTCGCCGGATTTCCGGACCCACTCGGTCGCGTACTTCGTGGCGCCGATCTTTCAGGCGTTCGACCGCGAGCGCTTCGAGACGATCGGCTATGCGCACGTGTCGAAGCCCGACCACATCACCGAGCACCTGCGCGGCCTGGCGAGCGCGTGGCGCGACGTGAGCACGCTCGACGATACCGAGCTCGCGCGCCTGATCCGCGCCGATGGCATCGACATTCTGGTCGAGCTTGGCGGCTTCACCAAGGACGGCCGCCTGCTCGCGTGCACTGCTCGGCCGGCACCGGTCCAGATCAGCTACCTCGGCTACCCGAACACGACCGGCCTGCCGCAGATCGACTATCGGATCACGGACCACCGGGCCGATTGCGACGATGCCGACGACTTCTACAGCGAAACCCTGATCCGGCTGCCGCGCTGTTTCCTGGCGTTCGCCGCGCCGGAGCATGCGCCGCAGGTCGAGCCGCCGCCGTTCGTGCGCAACGGTCACGTCACCTTCGGGTCGTTCAACAATCTGGCCAAGGTCAACGGCAAGGTGGTCGCGCTGTGGGCCGAGGTGCTGCGGGCGGTGCGGGGATCGCGCCTGCTGCTCAAGGCCTCGGGCAGCGGCGACCCGACCGCCCAGGATCATCTGCGCAGGGCCTTTGCGGCGGCCGGAATCGCGCCCGACCGGATCGAATTCGCCCCTTATGCGGCCTCGGCGCGCGCCCATCTCGAGACCTATCGCGAGGTCGACGTCGCGCTCGATACCTTCCCCTACAACGGCACCACGACCACCTGCGAGGCGCTGTGGATGGGCGTGCCCGTGGTCACGCTGGCCGGCGAGCGCCATGCGGCGCGGGTCGGCGCCAGCCTGCTCGGCGCGGCCGGCTTTGCCGCCGGCATCGCCGAGCGGCCGATGGACTACGTCACCACCGCGCGCCTTCTCGCCGAGCAGCAGCAGCTCCTGAGCGCGCTGCGCGCCAATCTGCGCGCCGAGATGGCGCGCTCGCCCTTGTGCGACGCGGCCGGCCACGCCAAGGCGCTCGAGGAGGCGTATCGCGCCGTCTGGCAGATCTGGTGCGCCGGAACTGCGGCACCCTGAAACGTGTTTCGTCACGGGTGGACGGCACGCCGCAGGCAACACCGGTCGCACGTCGCCGGATTTTGGGGGCGGTGAGGTCTTTCAAGCCAGTTCTTGAGGGCCGGGACTCGTCGCTCTGCGCCGCCGGTCGCAGCCTCCGTTTCGCTACGGAGAGGCTCCAGACTTGGCGTCGCCGCGCCGCCTGGGCCATCCCCACCGTTCAGGTCCCCAGCGCCGAGGTGCTCGCGCATGTCGCCGCAACCGCCGCAGGATGACGCCGATCGCCGGACCCAGCTGGCCGCCGATCGCACGATCTTCGCCGCCGAGCGCACCTACTCCGCCTGGGTCCGGACCGGCCTCGCCGCGCTGGCGAGCGGCATAGGCGCCAAGAAGCTTCTGGAAGGAGTGATTCCCGAGTGGGGCATCTGGGCGGTCGGCACCGTCCTGGTGCTGTTCAGCGCGTTCTGCTTCGGCGCGGCGATCTGGCGGCAGGTGTTCCCCGGGCCGCCCCCGCCACAGCCCGACACGCCGCGGATCCCGCCGGCGCTTCTGGTGGTGGTCAACGGCTCCCTCGTGCTCGTGGCGCTGAGCGCGCTGATCAGCATCTGGTTCGGGCGGACGGGCGGCGACTAGGCCGGCCGGGCGCGTCGCTCGGCGAAGTGGCGCGACGCCTTCTCCTTCATCCGGTAGCGCCCGTCCCGCCCGGCTGGCGTACGCGCAGATTGTTGATCACGGAGATCACGCCGGCGATGCCCCCGGCGATGGCTTCGGCCCGGCGCCTGGCTTCAGCGGTATTCACCGTGCCGGCCAGCGTGACCTCGGCATGTGTGACCTCGACCTGGACCTGGGCCGCATCCGTCGGCAGCTTGGCTGACAGCCGCTCGCTCACCTCGCCTTCGATGCGCTTGTCCTCGTCCCTGATCATCGCTGACAACTCCCCTGGATATTTCACTACTGCTCGGTTTCCGATTCCGCTGCCTCGAGCTCGTCCAGCACGGCCTCGGGGGCGACGTCGCGGGTGATCTCCTCGAGGTCGGCGTCGGCCTCGGTCCTGACCCCCATCCGGTCAGCGATCCCCGACACCAGCGTGGCGAGCCTGGTGACCTCGTGCTCCGCGAGCAGGCTGATTTGTAGGTCGAGGTCGGCGCGCTTGTCCGCCGCCGCGGCCATGCGGTTCTGGCTGATCAGGACGAAGGTCGAGAGAAAGATGGCCTCGACCGACGCGATCATCGCGAGCACGACGAACGAAGGGTCCCAGGCGGGCACGCCGGGGACCCAGCCGAGGTTGGCCAAGATCCAGAAGCCGAAAAAGGCGAGGTGCAGGTAGACGAAGCGCATGCTGCCAGTGAAGCGGGTGATCGCATCCGCAACACGTTCCTCGGTGCTCGCCTCCTGCTCTTCCCGCTCGCGCCGGAGCTGCAGCGCCCGGATGTTCCGCTCCAGCACCGGGGTGAGGCCGCCCGGTGGCGGCGGCGGATATGTCGGGCCACTCCCGGCGCCCGCGCCGGCGCGGGCTTCATCCAAGCGTGGCACGGCCATCCATCTCCCCCGGAATCCCAAGTTCCACCGGCACGCGTTCGCATGCCGATCCGGCAACGAGGATCACCGGCCGAAGTTCCGCGCCCCAAGCGACGGAAGCTGCGGCCCCTGAGCCATCTGGTGCGCCGGACCTCCCGCCTGACCACCCTTGTTGAGATCGAGCGCCGACCCGATTCACCAAGTCCTTGATTTTGTGCCATTCCTTGGGTTTGTTTGGTTTCGCGGAGCCTACGATTGGGACCTCTCCCTCGTCTTCGCCGGGTGGGCTGCCCGCCGTGGAGCGATGGCTACCCCAGCGCTCTCCACGGCATAGGCGTCATCCTAACCTGGCCGAATCGCTAAGCCATTGATTCGGCGCGGGAGCTTGGGTTCGTTCGGTTTCGCGCCCGGAGCGATCCGGACCGGCGCCGTCACGCTGATGCAGATTAAGGGCGTTCAGCCACGGGCCACATGCAGGTATTTTATCCTAGCAAGGTCAATCCGGCAAGCCGGCCCTGAGGCGTTTCTAGTCTCCGCAGAGCTTTGCATCAATCGGACAACCGAGCTTCGAGTGCGCGGAACAGCGCGTCGAAGTTGCTGCCCCGGTGCCGCTCCGGAGTGAGCGCGTTCATGTCGCCGATGATGTCCAGCAGCTGCGCGGTAGTGGTTCGTATCTTCGCATAAAGATCGATTGTTTCGCGGATGCCCTGAAGGTTATCGCTGTCAACCGTCTTCATCTCTGCGTCGAGATCTTTCTTCTGCTTTTCCCAATGCTTCACGTACTGGATCCTTGCCTGCGCATCGTAGATATTGGCGTCCTCCAGCACGATGGGGAACACCCGGTCTCGTACATCGCCCCGCCCCGCGATTTCGGTTAGCTCGAACATGCAACTCTCGGAGATCAAATACGCCTTCGACAGCACGACTACCACGCACTTCCCTCGGCCTAGGCGTTGCATGAACGCTCGGATCGGGTCTTTGTACTTCATTTCTGACTTGTCACGGATCAGCTGGATGTCCCCGTTCTTAAACTTTCTCTCTAGCTGGTCCACGATCGACACGCTCTTGCGGTTCTTCCAGGCGTAGGAAACGAAGACCTCCTTCACCCGCTGGGGTTCTGGCACTGCGATCTGCGCGAGCCTCGTTGTTCCTGCCCCTACTACAATGTCCACGCCCCGCAGCGCGGACGGCATGATATCTCGGATAAGGGCCCCAGAATCCACGAGTTTGCGGCTGATGCGGCACTGGATGCCGTCACCGGTGCGGTCAAAGTCCATTAACTCCTTAAGCGGGAAGGAGTACGGCTCCTTGCTTGCCCCGCAAACGACGCAGTTGCAAGGCAGATACTTGTCGTATCGCAAAAGCGGGAACGATCGGTGGATGCGCTCCAGCTGGTCGTCCACAATCGCCAGCAGGCTCCGGGTGTCATCCCCGGCGACCCGAACCTGGATCGCCCGCCCCGGGTAGTCCTCCATGACCACGGCCTTGGTGCCGTCCCGCTCAAGCATCACACCGGTCTTCCAGACCAGGCGCTGCTCGGCAATCAGGTGATGCAGGGCGACAATGAAGCGCGTGAGCATGCCCTTGGGCATGAAATCGTACCCGTAATGCAGGACCAGGTTGCCGCTGAGGTCCCAATCGTACTTGGGTTCGTCGGAGGACAGGAGTTGAGGCGCGATGTAGGCATCGCCCTCCGGCAGCTCGTAGCAGAGCTGGAAACGCATCATCAGCCCGAGCAGCTCGTCGCGCATGGGCGCATACGCGTCCTCCTTCCAGATGCGCGCCAAGTCCTTGCGGCTGAAGCGGCCCCGTTTGTTGACGACGTCACGGTCATCTAACACCGTGTAAACCGCATCGGTGGCCCACTTGGGTTTGAGAATGACCCGGTGTTTGAGGATGGGATCGTCCTGAAAGTGCAAGCAGATCCCAAGATCATGCAGGTAGCCGCTGAGCTGTAGCTTGTCCTCATCGCGCTTGAAGCCTTCTACCTCGCAGATGGCAGAGAATTCCTCCAACCCGATGTGGTTGCGCTCATCCCGCTCCAGGGCCTCACGCACGCGCTTCCAGGTCGCCGGCAGCGGCGTGCCGATATGCGGCAGGCGTTCGAGCTCCTGACGGATAGCGTTGACGAGGTCGTCGAGGCCGGCATTGGTGGCGAGATTGAGCCGGTAAGCCTCCTGCAGATTGGAGAAGCGAGCACGCAAATTCGGCAGGTTGATGTCGCGCCGGCGATCCTGCTTCTCATTCTGCACGATCAGCAGCGGGCTGCCGTCGCTCAGGAGCTCCACGACTTCCAACCACCAGTTAAAGTCCGTGTCCTCCTTTCGATCGTCCGCCACCAGGAGGTAAAGGGAGCGGCGGGTCAGGAAGAACTGATGGGTGGCGTGGTAGATCTCCTGGCCCCCGAAATCCCAGAGGTTGGCAACGAAACTGCGCTCCAGAAGGTGCTCGCCCTCCGCTTCCTTGACCCGTATCGCTGCCGGAAAACTCCAGCGGATCACCTCGATGCCCTCAGTGGAGGGTTCCCGGGGCTTAAGCAGGTAGGCGGGATTCCGGATCTTCCCGGCCAGGGACGTCTTGCCCGCCCCGGGCTCGCCCACGATGAGCACCTTGGCCTCGCAGAGGTAATCAACGCCAGCCTCCTTCCGTTGGCGCCAATAGTTGCTGATAGCCTCAACGCCTTGACCCACGACCTCGGGCGGCGGGATCTCTATCCGCTGTCCTCCAACCCCGAGCGTTCTCAAGTGTGGCAGGCGGAGCACATCCGGCGGTATTTCTTTTATCCCGCGCTTATTTCGCACGTAGGAGTAATCATGCGAAACATCGAGGTCTTCGATCGTGCTCATGTTAAATACCACCTTTGGTATTTCTTGAAACCTGTTGTTCGATAGGTTTATCTGGCGAATCTTGATGAGCGAGTTCAAAGTGTCAGGTAATACAGTCAAGTCATTTAGACAAATGTCTAGCTCGACTAAACTCGTCAATTCAGACACCCAACCAGGTATTTCTACAAGACCTATGCCGAAAGCCGCAAGAGTGCGAAGTTCACGGAGTTTGCGGATCCCTTCTGGTAGATTATGAAGCAATAGACCTGCGATGAAAAGATGGTTGAGTTGCGGTAGTCTCCAAATATTTTCAATAAATCAGGCCAATTCTTGCTTCTGGTTTAACTATACAGAAGGGGTTTACCATCAGGAGTTCTCTTGGACCAATGGATAGTGTTCGGAGAGCAGTCAATTCGGATAATATTGGCAACAGTTCGTGAACTTTAGTGATGTTAGCAATTTCATCTTCATGTTCGCTGGTGACGATATCAATCGCCACGACATGTTCTGAGGACAGGTTCTTGCGAAGACGCAGATACGGATCCCACTCCAAGTACAAACCAAAAATATCAGGAACCGTTTTGATAGGATTGCCCCAGAGATTTATAACTTTCAATTTTGTGAGCTCTCGAATGCGTGCCGGTACTGCATGAATATTGTTATTTCGCAGATTAAGTTCCTCAAGCTTTGGAAGACCAAAGACCTCTTCGGGGATTTCCTGGAGCCCTGCGTTATGAAGATCGAGATGGGTGCTGGAGCCAGCTCGGACTTCATCGATCCTGCTTAAGATAATTTTAGGCAATCTGGTCATGTTTGATCGTCGGTCCTTATGAGCTCGAGCCTGCAACGGAGAAGCCCCTTGCCAATCTAACCAGCAGTGACTTGACCTGCCTCAGGTCACGAACCAACATCGCACCGGCCTGTCGATTCGGCGTGCAGCCACGCCCGTGCTCGTCTCCAGCGCGAGTTTACAGAAAAGGACGAGGCTAAACCAGAGCGCCGGGAATCTGCCGCTGGTAGCGGCTCGTCAGTAGTCGCTCTGCAAGCATGCCCAGCCCGTCTGGATGCCCACGAACTTTCGGACCACTCACGCAAAAAACCCAACAACCTCGTCCAGCGTCGCGACGTGGCAGTAGATCATGTTGATGACCTCGAGCTCGTGGCGGTGCAGGTCCATGGTCGCGGCCGCGCAGCAGTCCTCGACCACGACGACGTTGAAGCTCTCGTCGCCGAGGCTGCGCACGGTTGAGGACACGCACTGATCAGTGAAGATGCCGGCGACCACGACGTTATCGATTCCCATGTTGGAGAGGATCAGGCGCAGGTTGGTGCCGGTGAGCGCGCTGTCAGTGGTCTTGGTGATCACGATGTCGCCCTCCGCGGGGGTGAGCTCGGGCACGACCTGGGAGTCCGCGCGATCCTTCGGCAGCAGCAGGTAGTTGAAGCCCGGCTTCTTCTGGCTCAGCGAGCGGTCGCGGCCGTCCGGCTTCAGGCAGGCGACGCGCGCGAAGATCACCTCGACGCCCCGCGCCCGGCACGCCGCGATCAGGCGCGCGGTGTTCGGGATCACGGTCTGCCGCATGCGCTCGAAGAACGGCTGCCACCGGGCGTCGTCGGCCGGATCGGGCTTCGGCTCGAGGTAGGTGTTCTGGATGTCGATGACCAAGAGCGCCGTCGCGGCCGGGACGAGCACGATGTCCTCGGGCGCGGGCGCGTCCTGGTAGTAGAAGGAGCGGTGCGCAGTCTTCCAGCTCATGGGCCTGCCTCGTTCGTGGGGACGCTCGAATAGGGGCGCTCGGCATCCGCGGCGGGGGCACGGCGCGAGGGTCGCGCGGCGCCGATCTCGGCGGTCGCGAACAGCCCGCCCGGGCGCAGGATCAGGATGCCGATCATCGCGAGCGCGAGCGCGACCTCGGTCAGCCCGACCACCTGCTCGGCGAAGATCTGGGCGCGGTTCAGGCCGGCCTCGATGCCGCGCAGCCCTTCGAACGCGAACGTCACGAGAAAGCAGCCGAACACCGCGCCCGAGACCGT
Source organism: Pseudomonadota bacterium (assembly GCA_046732855.1). Taxonomy (GTDB): domain Bacteria; phylum Pseudomonadota; class Alphaproteobacteria; order Geminicoccales; family Geminicoccaceae; genus JBKPNX01. The sequence goes on along the minus strand of JBKPNX010000103.1, from coordinate 8,418 downwards.
CGAGGTGCCGCCGATCACGAGCATGCCGAGGACCACGAACGTTTCCTTGAGGTAGAAGGCCTTGGGCGAGAAGGAGGTGATGAAGTGGCCCCACAGCCCGCCCGCGACCCCGGCGATCAGTGCGCTCAGCACGAACGCGCGCCAGCGCAGCTGCGGGATATCGGCGCCGATCGCGGCGGCCGCGGTCTCGTCGTCGCGCGACGCGCGCAGCAGCACCCCGGTGCGCGATTCCTTGAACAGCACGGCAAGCACGATCGCGCCGGCGGCGACGCTGGCCGCGAGATGGAGATCGGTGGCCTGCGGCAGGCCGAACAGCGTGCGCGGGCCGTTGGTCACCTCGCTCCAGTGTAGCATGATCGTGTGCAGCACGACCAGGAGCGCGAACGAGGTGATCACCGCCGCGGCGTCCGACAGGCGCATCAGGGGATAGGACACGAGCGCGGCGACCGCGGCCGCGAGCAGGCCGCCGAGCGCGATCGCGAGATACGGGGACAGCTCGATGCCGGCGATGACCGGGTACAGATCCGGCAGCGCCATGCCCTTCATCCGCGCCGGGATCGACAGCACCGCCGAGGCGTAGGCGCCGACGCCCATGAAGCCGATGTGGGCGAACGACAGGATCCCAGAATTGCCCATGAACACCTGCAGGCCAACCACGAGCGTCAGGCTGATGCAGAGGTTGATCGCGATGCGCTCGAGCAGGCGCACGCCGAACTGCTCGGCGCCGAGCACGAGCAGCGCCACGGGCAGGAGCAGCAGCGCGAGCGTGAGCCAGGTGCGGCGCTCGAGCATCGTCAGGTCCGCTGACCGGAGGCCGGCCCGCGCATCAGGCCCTCCGGCCGCCACAACAGGATCAGGATGACCAGGCTGAAGGTGAAGGCGTCGCGGAACTGGAGCAGGTTTTGCGGCAGGCTATAGTTCAGGCCGGTGTCGATAAAGGCGAGCACGAAGCCGCCGAGCACCGCGCCCTGCAGGCTGCGCATGCCGCCGATCACCGTGGCGATGAACGCGACCAGCAGCGGCTCGAGGCCGATTCCCGGCACCACCGAGGCGCTGCGCCCGAGCCAGAACAGGGCGACCACGCCGGCGAGCAGGCCGCTGAGCGCGAACGCCGTGGTGATCACCAGGTTCGCCGGCACGCCCAGCATGCGCGCCATGGTGAACTGGGTCGCCGCGGCGCGCATCGCGATGCCGAGCATGGTGCGCTTCATGACCAGGGCAAAGACCCCGAGCATGAGCGTCGCGGTCACGATCGTCAGCACGTTGCGCACCGGCGTGACCACGCCGGCGATCCGGATCGTGTCGGAGAAGACGTCGGGCAGCGGCACGTTGCGCGGCCGCGGCGAGATCAGCAGCAGCGCGGCGTTCTGCAGCAAGGTCGAGAACGCGAAGGAGGTGATCAGCACCGCGGTCACCGATTTCGCGCGCACCGGCCGGAAAGCGACGTAGTCAGTGAGAATGCCGGTCGCGATCGCCGCGAGCACGGCGACTGCGGCCATGACCAGCCACGGCACCGGCGAGCCGCCCATGAGGAACAGGGTGTAGCCCGCCACCATGATCAGCTCGCCGTAGGCGAAGTTCACGAGGCGCAGGATGCCGTAGACGATGACCAGGCCGAGCGCCATCAGGGCGTACGCGCCGCCCAGGCTGAGCACGTCGATCACGAACTGGATCGCCGCCGTCATGGGCCGCCGCCACGCCGCATCTCAGCGCCAAGATAAAGCGCCTTGAGGTCAGTCGCGGCGCGGATCGCCGCGGCCGGGCCGCTCGCGGCCACCTCGCCGAGCTGCAGCACGTAGGCGCGATCGGCGATCGCCAGGGCGTGGGCGGCGTTCTGCTCGACCAGGAGGATGGTCAGGCCGCTCTGCTTGAGCTCCGCGATCATCGCGAAGATACGCTCGATGATCTCGGGCGCGAGGCCGAGCGAGGGCTCGTCCAGCAGCAGCAGGCGCGGCCGCGACATCAGCGCCCGGGCGATCGCAAGCATCTGCTGCTCGCCGCCGGAAAGGGTGCCCGCGGACTGGGCGGCGCGCTCGCCGAGCACCGGAAACAGCCCGACCACGCGGGCATGGTCCTCGGCCACGCCCGCGGGATCGCGGCGGCGGGTGAAGGCGCCGAGCTTCAGGTTCTCGGCCACGGTCAGGTCCGGGAAGATGTCCCTGGTTTCGGGAACCATCGCAGCGCCGAGCCGAACCATGCGCTCGGGCCAGCCGTAGGGCACCTCGACGCCGCCGAGCGCGATGCGCCCGCGCGCGGGGCGGAGCACGCCCGCGATCGCCTTCAAGGTCGAGGATTTGCCGGCGCCGTTCGCGCCGAGCAAAACCGCGAGCTCGCCCGCGGCGACGCTGAGCGACACGCCGCGAACCGCGCGGATCGCGCCGTAGCGCACCTCGAGGTCGCTCACCTCAAGCATCGGCCGCCGCCGTGCCGAGATAGGCGGCGATGACCTCGGGCGAGCGCCGCACGCTCGCGACGTCGCCCTCCGCGACGGTCCGGCCCGAGGCGAGCACGTGCAGGCGGTGGCAGAGCCGCATGATCAACGGCATGTCGTGGTCAATGATCAACAGGCCGAGGCGCTCGGCCTTGGGCAGGTCCGCGAGCAGCTCCAGCAGGCGCTGCGTCTCGACCTCGTTCATGCCGGCCGCCGGCTCATCCAGCAGCAGGAAAATCGGCGCCGCCGCGAGCGCCCGGGCGATCTCGACGCGGCGCTCGTCGCCAAAGCTGAGCCGTCCGGCGAACTCGTCGGCCTGCGCGCCGAGGCCGAAGCGGGCGAGCAGCCCGTCCGCAACTGCCCGCGCCGCCGGGCGGCCGAGACCACGGGCGATCGCACCGGCCTCGACGTTCTCGCGCACGGTCAGATTGCGAAACAGCCGTACGATCTGAAACGACCGGGCGATGCCGCGGCCGGCGACCCGGTGCGGCGGCAGTCCGGTTATGTCCTCGCCGTTGCACCGCACACGGCCCGCGACCGGCGTCAGCTGTCCGGTCAGGACATTGACCAGCGTCGTCTTGCCCGACCCGTTGGGGCCGATCAGGCCCAGAATTTCGCCGAGCTCCAGGCGGAGCGACACCCGATCGAGCGCGCGCAGGCCGGCGAACTCGACCGAGACCTCGACCGCTTCGAGCGCAGACGCGGGCATCGGCGCCGGCGAAAACGCGCCGTCAGGTCGTGGCGCATGCGCCACCGCCCTGGCGCCTGGCTCAAGGCGGCGGCGGGTTCGCGGGCGTGCGCCAGCCGATGAAGTGCGGCTTGCCTTTATCCAACCCGACCAGCACCGCCGCCTTGTCGGGCATGTGACCCTCCTCGGCGGAGCGGTAGCGGAGCTTGCCGGTCAGCAGGTCGAACTCATTGGTGGTCAGCGCCTTTGCGACCGCGTCGCCGTCGGTGCTGCCGGCGATCTCGACCGCCTTGGCCATCAGCATCACGGTGTCGTAGCCGGTCGCCACGAACGCGGTGCCGGGCGGCTCGCCATACATCTCGGTGTAGGCTTCGATGAACTTCGGCATGTCGGGGTGCGCCTCGGGGCCCATCCAGCTGTGGGTCACGAAATAGATCTCCGAGCCGAACCGCTCGCCCAGCGCTTCGTGGATCGCGGCGTCGTCGTAGCTGTCGCCGCCCATCACCGGCGAATCGATCCCGACCTCGCGGATCGAGCGGATGATCGTCGCGATGTCGGTGCCGTAGGACGAGATGAAGATCACGTCCGGCCGCTTTCCGAGCGCCTGCAGGCGGGCGAGCTGCGCCGAGAAGTCGTTGTCGCCGTTGGTGTAGGTGTCCTCGAGCAGGACCTCGCCGCCCAGCGACTTGAACCGCTCGACGAAGTATTTCGAGAGCGACTTGGTGTAGGCGATGAACTGATCGGTGACCACGTAGGCGGTCTTCCAGCCGCGCTCGGTGAATGCGTAGTCGGCGGCGGCCGAGCCCATGGTGGTGTTCCACATCGACAGCGTGAACTGCTTGTCGCCGAGCGACCAGGAGCTGTAGAGCGGGTCTGACGCGCACATCGAGATGCCGACGATGCCGGCGGCCTGGGCCTCGCGGCTGGCCGGTCCGCCGAAGTCGAAGTCGCAGGGCGCGACGATCAGCTTCGCGCCCTGGTCGATCAGCTCGACCGCGGCGTTGCCGACCGTGACCGGGTCGGACTTGCCGTCTATGTTGAGAAAGCGCACGGGCTGACCGAGCAGGCCGCCCGCATCGTTGATCTGCTTCACCGCGACCTGGGCGCCCTTGTAGCCGGGCTCGTCCAGCGGCGCCTGGACGCCGGTCATGCAGATCGCCCCGCCGATCAAAATCTCCGCGCTCGCCGGCGCGGCGAGCGCCACGAGCCCGGCGAGCGCCAGGCCCGGCGCCGAGTTGGCCAGATGCCTCATTCTCTCCTCCCGTCTCTCTTTGACCCGCGCGGCCCCTGCGCCGCACGCCATCCCTGGTCCACACATCTTCGCAGGAAACGAGGCACAAGGCGAGCCCGCGCAGGAGGACGAGACGAGTCCGATCTCTCGCATCCCAAGGGCCGCCGTCCTCCACGCCATGGGTCTTGATGTCGGTCCTGATGGTGACCGGGAGGGGAACGGAGGCGTCGGGTGAGTTGGGGAGCCGATAGAGCGAGTGGCGAGCCGGCAGCTCAGATCAGGACGCCTTCGGGCCTTCCGGGGCAGCGCCGGCTGTGATGTCCTCGATGTCCCTGATCCGGTACCGCTCCGCCTTCCTGACCATTAGCTCGGCGGACCTCGCAAGGGCCGGCCCGAGGATTGCCTCATCGAGCCCGCGCATTAAGCTATCCACCGAAGAGTACTGAATCGGCTCGAAGACCCACTCTCGGTACTTCACCCACAGGTCTTGAAACATCGCGAAGGGCTCCTCTCCCTTCTCCAGGATCGGGACGAACGGAACCATGCACTCGGGCACGGTGGCCTGCAGCTCGAGGGGCGTTGACCTTGGGTTCGTGATGTCCGCGATCACGAAGTGGGACATGCCGGCGAGCAGCCGAACGGTCTCCGTGAAGTCCTTCGTTTCCGGTTTGTCGAAGTTGAATACCATCGGCACCCAACCGCGCTTACGCAACTCCTCCCGCAACCGCTCAAGAAGGGCGATGCGGCCGCCCGTGAACCGCCCCAGCAGCAGGACTCCCTTTTTCCCGATGGTGTCGATGATGGCGCGGATCTTCTCGTTGTGGAGCAGCAGGTAGACGAACTGGGCGACCTCCAGATTATCGACGGTGATCTCAGGTTCGTCGGGCGGCGTGATGATCAGGTTCTCCTGCTTCGCCCCCTCGAGCTTCACGTTCCACGCTGAGATCCCGTGGACGCGGCAGCCGGTGAGGTCGGCGCCCGTGAAATCCGTCTCGACGAGGCGCGCTCCCGTAAGGTTCGCCTCGTTGAGATTCGCCCCTGTGAGGTCCGCCCGGAAGAGATCCGCATTGATGAGATACGCGCTGGTGAGGTTCGCCTTGCGGAGGTTCGTGCTGGTGAGGTGCGCCCCGGTGAGGTACGCCCCGGTGAGGTTCGCCCCGGCGAGGCGGGCCTCTCCGAGGCTCGACATGACGAGCTTCGCCATGGTGAGGTCCGCCCCCGTGAGATCCGCCTTGGTAAGGTACGCTTGGCCGAGGGCAGCCCTGAAGAGTTTTGCCCCAGTGAGGTTCGCCTTCTGGAGGATTGCGTCGTTGAGATTGGCCTGGACTAGATTTGCCTCCGAGAGGACCGCAGCTTGGAGGTTCGCGCTTAAGAGTTTCGCCCCGCGGAGATTCGCCCCGGCGAGGTTCGCCTCCCTGAGATTGGCTTTGGTTAGGTTTGCCCCCTCTCTTAAGATGTCCGCCCCGGTGATGCTCGCAACACCGAGGTTCGCACCGGCGAGGTCCGCACCGACGAGGTTTGCCTCGGAGAGGTCCACCAGGGTGTCGGGGTTCCGCTTCCTCCAGGCGTTCCAGGCGGCGCTGCCCTGTCGAAGAACCGCGAGCTGCTCCTCATCGGCCATCGATCGCCCCTTCGGAACGCCGACATTGGTCCAGTGGTGGCCCGACGGGTCTTCTAGTGTCTCCTTCACAGCCTCTGCGATCAGGTGCCCGATTTCACTAGGCGTTGAACCCCGAACCCACTCATAGTTCTTAAGAAGAGGGGGGACCTCCTCGGGCTCTACGCCCTTCAATAGGACCGGGATTATCGCCTTTCCGTCAGCTACCGCCGCACCCACTTCAAAGAATGTCCACGGTGACTTGAGGCTTTCGGGAGTCAATAGGACAACCACTGCCCGTGCCCGTCGGAGTTGATCCTCAAGTTGCAGTTCCCAATCTTCCCCAGGTTGCAGATCTCTTTTGTCCAACCAGGTCTCGACCCCCGCAGAACCGAGTGAACGTACGAGCTCGCGGGCATTCTCTTGGTCACGTCCCGCATAAGAGATGAAGACGTGAGTCCCCTCAGCCTTATTAGTCATTCTTCACCCACTCGGTTACCCAGCTGCTCAAAGTATTGATCTATGTCATTTAACGCGACAATGTCCCGCCCCTTCAGAAACACAGGTGCATCAGGCCGTGCTTGAAAATCAGCTCCTGACAAGCCATGCAACACAACCACGATGGGAATTCTTCGCATCCACGCCGCTCCGATCTCAATCCAAACGTACGGCCGCTCTAACGACCATGGAGTGAAGAGCACAAGCAACTCATGGGCGCGGTCGAGGAAGTTCCGAATATGTTCCTCAAACTCGGCGCCGACGTGTACGTCCGCTTCGTCGAGAAACGGCTGTGCGCCACGCTCTAATATACAGCGCGCTATCTGTTTAGCTACCCAGGTGTCTTGACCTGAATGGCTGATAAAAACGAGCCTTCCATTCGGGGGGCTCATGCTGTTCATTTCGTCTCTCGTCATGAGTTACGAAACAAGCCGTCTACGCCCCGATAGAAGTGCGTCGATCCGGCGAATTCACGGCCGGCCGCTCAGAGCCACATCCGAGACATTTACTATCGATGCCCACGTTCCGCAGCCACCGCGGTTCGCCTGCTTGTCTTGAGGTGAATGCAAGATCGCTTTACGATAGCATGCAGCGCAAATGAAGTCTGGCTTTTGACTCAAGCACCGGGAACGCAATGACGCCGAGATGAAATCCGGCACGGCGCGGCCTTTGCCGCCGGACGACGCGGGAGCGGCCTGCCGACGCGAGGCTTAGGCAACGGCTTGGCGGCCCTCCTGTGCCGCCGCCTCGGCGGAGCCGGCGACTTCGGCGAGGAGCCAGTCGCGAAACGCGGCGAGCTTCGGCTGATCGGCGGCCGCCTCCGGCGCGACGAAGTAGTAGGCGTACGCGTCCGGCAACTCGAGGTCGAAGGGCGCGACCAGGCGACCAGCGGCGAGCTCCGCCGCCACCAGCTGGCGGCGCGCGATGCCGACGCCTGCGCCGTTGATCGCCGCCTGCAGGACCAAGGGGATCGAGTCGAACTTCGGGCCGCGCACCGGATCGATTCCGGCCACCCCCGCGGCGTGCAGCCACAGACGCCAGTCGTCGACGCCGTCCAGGGCGTGGAGCAGAGTGTGCTGCGCCAGATCCGCCGGCTGCCGCAGCGGATGCGCGCCGTCCAGCAGGCTCGGGCTGCACACCGGCAGCAACGTGGTCTCGAACAGACGCTCGCTGACCAGACCCGGCCAGTTGCCGTCACCGTAGCGGATGCCGCAGTCGATACCCTCGCGGACGAAATCGACCAGGCGCGAGGTGGCGCTGAGCTGGAGCTCGATCTCGGGGTGCAAGGCCTGAAAGCGGACGAGGCGTCCCGCCAACCAGCTCGCCGCAAAGGACGGCGTGGTGCTGATCGTGAGCGCGCCCCCGGAGCACAGGTCCTCGACGCGGCGCACGCCCGCGCGCAGCCGATCGAAGGCGTCACGCACGGCCGGCAGCAGGACCTGGCCTTGGTCGGTCAGGATCAAGGCCCGATTCATACGGCGGAACAGGGGCGCGCCTAGGTGCTCCTCGAGCGCGCGGATCTGATGGCTGACCGCTGCCTGGGTGACGAACAGCTCGTCGGCGGCCTTGGTGAAGCTGAGGTGACGGGCCGCGGCCTCGAACGTGCGCAGCGCGTTGAGCGGCGGCAGTCTGGGCGCCATACCACGCTCCTTTCCCATGAGCCAGGTTTATCCATAACATGAGAAACCATCGTTTGTGAGCAAGCGCTGAGAGGCCGATATTTCCAGGACAGGACAGATGGGGTCCTGCGGATCGGGGCCCAAATCTCGGAGTTCCATCCATGAGACAGATTGATCCACAACTGTGCTTCGCCCTGATCCTGCCGGCGTTGGCAACCACGGCCGGCGCGACCATCCATGGCGCATCCGCGCCGGCCGCGCCGGGGCGTGGCCTTTATTGGGTGTTGCGCCGGCTGAGACACGTGCTCGACACGCTGCGGCTGTGGCAGGACCGGGCGCGCGGCCGCGAGCAGC
>JBKPNX010000102.1:0-78337 GCA_046732855.1 Pseudomonadota bacterium | reverse complement strand
CTTGCCGTCCAAGCCCGAGGCCCTGCGCAAGGTGGAGGAGCTGCGCACCGAGGGCCGCACCAACATCGACGTCGGCTGCATGCAGATCAATCTCGGCTACCACGGTCACGCCTTCGCCTCGCTGGCCGAGGCGCTCGAGCCGGCGAGCAACGTCGCCTACGCGGCGCAGTTCCTGAAGCAGCTGCGCGAGGAGACGCGTTCGTGGGCGCGCGCGACCGCGCGTTACCACTCCGCGCATCCGCAGCGCGGCCAAGCCTATCGCGAAAAGGTGTATCGCTTCTGGCAGCAGGTACGCGAAGGACGTCTGGGCGAGCGGGTGCCGATCCGCCTGGCTGGCAGACCGCTGGTCGCGAGCGTGACCGCCGATCAGCCGGCGCCGGCCCGGCTGATCGCGCCGGGCCGCACGCGCGCCGAGCGCCACGCCGCTCCGGGCGCCATCCCGATTCTGCGCGGCGGAACGGCCACGCCACGGGACGGGTGAACCGCGTTCCGGTCGTTGCGGCCGTCCCGGGAACTGCCTAAGCTCGCCAGCCAAGTCGCAGGCGAGGAGCCCTGTTCCATGTCGATCATCGCGCAGCGCATGGCGGCAATCAAACCGTCGCCCACGATCGCGGTCAGCAATCTCGCGCGCGAGCTCCAGGCGGCCGGACGCGACGTGATCGGGCTGGGCGCCGGCGAGCCCGATTTCGACACGCCGGACAATGTCAAGGCGGCGGCGATCGCCGCGATCAACGCCGGGCAGACCAAATACACCGCGGTCGACGGCACGCCGCAGCTCAAAGCCGCGATCATCGGCAAGTTCGAGCGCGAGAACGGGCTGACCTATCGCGCCGATCAGATCAGCGTCGGCGCCGGCGGCAAGCAGATCATCTACAACGCCCTGATGGCGACGCTCGACCCCGGCGACGAGGTGATCATACCCGCACCGTACTGGGTGTCCTACCCCGACATGGCCCTGCTCGCCGGCGGCACGCCGGTGATCGTGCGTTGCCCGGAGCAGACCGGCTTCAAGCTGCAGCCTGAAGACCTCGAGCAGGCGATCACGCCGCGCACCAAGTGGCTGATCCTCAATTCGCCGAACAACCCGACCGGCGCCGCGTACACCGTCGAGGAGCTGCGCGGCCTGACCGACGTGCTGCTGCGCCACGATCAGGTCTGGCTGCTCAGCGACGATATCTACGAGCACCTGGTCTACGACGATTTCGAATTCGTCACGGCGGCTGCGCTCGAGCCGCGCCTGAAGGACCGCTGCCTGACCATGAACGGGGTCGCGAAGGCCTATGCGATGACCGGCTGGCGCATCGGCTACGCGGGCGGGCCGGCCGAGCTGATCAAGGCGATGGCCAAGATCCAGTCGCAGAGCACGACCAACCCGTGCTCCATCAGCCAGGCGGCGGCGGTCGAGGCGCTTAACGGTCCGCAGGACTTCATCCCCGAGCGCGCGGCGGTGCTCAAACGGCGGCGCGATCTGGTCGTGGACATGCTGAACGAGGCGCCCGGGATCCGCTGCCATCGGCCGGAGGGGGCGTTCTACGTCTATCCGAGCTGCGCCGGGGTGATCGGCCGGCGCACCCCGGACGGCGCCGAGCTCGGGGACAGCGAGGGATTCGCCCGCTACCTCCTGGAGCGTGAAGGCGTTGCCGCGGTGCACGGCGCCGCGTTCGGCCTCGACCCTTACTTACGCATCTCCTATGCCACCGCGACCGATCTGCTCGAGGAGGCCTGCGCGCGCATCATCCGCGCCTGCCAGGCGCTGGCCTGATCCAAGACGACGCGCGGGGCGGTCGATGCGCTGCCGGCGGGTTTTTCATCACGCTGAAGACAAAAGCGGTCTGACGGCGCCGTGCGACGTCTCAAAACTCTAACCTATTGAAAACAAGCCATCTCTTGGGTTCGTTTGGTTTTTGCGGCGATGTCCGTGGCGTTGGTTTCCTGCGCGCCAGCACACCTCGGCAGGTTTCGACACCGCGCGCGGTAGCCGACCTCCGGCAGACGCGCGCCGCCGTGCCCGCGCCGCCGACGCCTTGCTGTCCCGGAATGTCTCGGAAAGGATGGCCGCACCACGGCCATTGCGCCGCAGTGTAGCGGATCATAGGAATATTCTCAAGAGCTGCCACGGCGCACGAATCTCAGGGCGTTTCGGCGCGATGCGATCGTCGTCACGGCACGCGAACCGAACGGCAACCTCGCCGAAGGCAGGGCCAAGAAAGCGCGGCAGTCAGTCGGCGGCGACCGCTCCGCCCTTGAGGGCTGTGATCTGCCGCTCGAGATCGGCTAGCCTCGCCTGGAAGGCGTCTTCGTATTCTGTCTGTTTGGCCTCGATGACGTAAACCTCGTAGGCAGCTTGGACGGCGGCCCGCGCGTCCTGAAGATAGCTGAGGCTGTGTTCCCGCTCCCCAAGCCTCCAAAGCGCGTTGCCCAGGTTGTTCTGGGTCATCGCCCAGTCGAGCGGGACGCGCTCGCGGGTGTATTCCTTGAGCGCCTCGCGGTAGGCCGCGACAGCCTCGTCCAGGCGCGCCGTGCCGTTCTCCCGCTCCCCAAGCGTCCGAAGCGCGTTGCCCAGGTTGTTTTGGGTCATCGCCCAGTCGAGGGGAGCGCGCTCGCGGGTGTACTCCTTGAGCGCGGCGCGGAAGGCCGCAACCGCCTCCTCCAGGTGCGCGGTGCCGCTCTCTCGCTCCCCAAGGCTTGTAAGCGCGTTCCCAAGGTTGTTCTGGGTAATCGCCCGGCCAAGCGGGGGGCCCCGGGTCATCTCCTCGAGCGCCGCGCGATAGGCCGCGACCGCCTGCTCAAGGCGCGCGGTGCCGCTCTCCCGGCGCCCAAGGCTCGTAAGCGCATTGCCCAGATTGTTCTGGGTCGTCGCCCACGCTAGCGGGACACGCTCGCGGGTGCTCTCCTCGAGCGCGGCCCGGTAGGCCGCGACCGCCTGCTCCAGGCGCGCGGTGCCGCTCTCCCGCTCCCCAAGCCTCCGAAGCGCGTTGCCCAGGAGGAGCTGGATCGTTGCCCAGTCGTCCGGCGCCTTCTTCCTCGATCGCTCGACTCGGGCCATACGGTAAACACGGATCGCCTCAAGAAGAGCCTGATTGTCGCCGAAGTCCCCGCCCTCATCGGTCCAACGGAGACCTGCGGACATCAGGTAAAACCATCGCTGCGCGCTGTCGTCTGCCGGCAGTAGGGACGCAGCTTCCTCGTAGAGGTGGGCTGCCTCGGCAAAGCGTAGCCGGCTCTCCTCGATCCCGGCCTGTTCGCGGACGAGCTGTGCCTCTTCCCGCTGCTGATCGGCCAGCAGCTTGGCAGCAGCCTCACGCTTCTGGCGGACAAGATCTCGCGCGGCCTCCAGCTTCGCGCGCGCCAAGTCCTGATCGGGCGGGTCGGCGTCGAGCGCCGCAGCGGCCTCGCCACGCAGCGCCTGAATCTCAGGGTCCTGCACCCGGAATTGCCGGATCTCCTCGAGCAGGGCGAGGTGGCGGGTCGCGATCTCGGCGAAGCGATCCTGCAGGCGCTCCGGCGGGACTTCGGCCTCCCCGAGGGGCTCGAGGGTTTTGAAGAAGCTACGAATAGCGCGGGCCTGCAGCTTCGAGCTCTCCGGCAACAAGACATCTAGCCGGCGGAACAGTTCCTGCTTGTCGGCCTCGAGCGGCGAGAGCGCGAGGCGCATGTTGTCCGCGAACTCGCCCGCGCTCATGCCGCAGACGATTTCGATCGAGCTGTCGACGATATCGCCTTCCGCGAGGTTACCGCATTCGACCTGCTTGCGGTCGCCGAACATCTGGGCTGAAGCGAAGGGAGCCGACGCCAACCAAGCCAACCAGGCGGCAAGCAGCCCGCCCGCGATGCGAAGAAGGGATCGCCAGGTCATCGCTTCGCCTCATTGGACGCGGGACCGATGGTGACGGTACTGTGCTTGACGTCACCGCCTACCACGGCGCCGCCGATCGCGGTAATTCGATCGCCGGCAAGTCCGACCATTAAGGCAAGTGCGCCCACGATCCCCAGGAGGATGACGGCGATCAGGGCGCCGGAGGCCCTTTGCCAGCGCGCCGTCAGACCGTGCAGCCGCGCTGGCATGGACTGTGCGCCGGCGCGCTCGCGCGCGGCTCCCGGGTGCGGGCTGTGCGGATCGAGCAGCTCCTCGATGCGCCGAACGAGGTCGTCGAAGACCTTCTCCTGCTCTGCCTTGGGCAGCCCTTCGATCGGCCGGTCGGGCGGGTTGATGCTCTGGTACTCAGACAGCACCCGGTCGCGATCGAAGCGCGAGACGTTGATGTGCACACCGAGGATGACCAGCCCGCGCTCGCGCTCCGCTTCGAGCAATGCCGGCAGCTCGCTGTCGGTGATGAAGTCAGAACCGTAGAAGTCGGCGCTGATCAGGAGCACCGCCACCTTAGCGCGAGCCAGTGCTTTGCCGATCTCTTCGCGCCAGCGCTCGCCCGATCTGATACGGGTGTCGTCCCAGAGCTCGACCCGCCCCTCACGGATTAGTGGCTTGAGGTGGACCTGCACGCGCCTGAGCCACGCCGGGTCGTCCGCGTGACTGTAGGAGACGAACACGCCGAGCCTCGGCTCTACAGCGGCCATTTCCCAGCCAAAATCTGTGAAAATGCCTACGTAGAGTAGCTGTGATGCTTCTCGGCGTAAAGCAGCGCGCGTGGTGATCGCCGGCGGCTCACGGGGGCGCGAACAGCGGATGGATCACCCGGTCGCCGGGCGTGATGCCGAGCTTGGCGCTGACGCCGCCGCGTAGTTCCAGCACCGCGCGCACCGGCTCGCGCGACGCGATCACGGCATCGGACAGTGGCTGCGTGTCGGCTGCGATCTGGGTGATGCGGCCGTGCTCGTCGATGAACAGCATGTCGAGCGGCACGTAGGTGTTGCGCATCCACATCGTGGCCTGCTGCGGCTGACCGAAGTCGAACAGCATGCCGCGATCCTCATCGAGGCTCTCGCGGAACATCAGACCCTGGCTGCGCTGCGCCGGGTTCACCGCCATTTCGACCTGAAACTCGAACCGGTCGTCGGCCGCGGCGATGGTGAGAGGACTTTCCTCGAACGAGATCGAGGCCGCCAACGCCCCGGCCTCGCCAGCCGCCGCGAACAGCGGGAAGACGACGACGCACCACTGCACGAGACGCAACAGGCGTCGACTCGCTGAGGAAAGCTGGCGGGTCATGGCGCCGACCGATCCGATGCCGGTGACCCGGAGAATTTTAAAGCTCCTCACGTGTCCTCCAAGGACTTCTCAGGCACAGGCGCAAAATGGCCGCTCGCGGGGGCCGATCCAGCCGAGCGGCCGCCCGTCGGCAAGCGGCCTTGGCCGTTCGAGGGGCATGCTGACGACGCGTTCGAGGCAGCGGCCGCCTGCACCGGCATGGCCCCAGCCGCGACGACTTGGTGTGCCGGGCGGTCAGCGCGTCTCGATCTTGCCGAGCATGCGCCCGAGCGGGGCGCCGCCGAAGAGGTGGACGTGGAAGTGCGGCACCTCCTGATGACCGTGCGCGCCGGTGTTGGCCAAAAAACGGTAGCCGTCGCGCGGTAGTCCGAGCTGGCGCGCGGTCTCGCCGATCGCACGGAAGAAGCCGGCGATCGCTTCGGTCGAAGCCTTGCTGGTGAAATCGTCCATCGACACGTATTCCCCCTTGGGAATCACCAGCACATGCACCGGAGCGTGCGGGTTGATATCGTGGAAGGCGAGCGCGTGGTCGTCTTCGTACACGCGCTTACACGGGATTTCGCCGCGCAGGATCCTGGCGAAAACGTTGTCGCGGTCGTAGGCCATGGACGCGGCTCCTCCGGGTTGGATCGGCGTGGCTGCCATATGGACAAAGCTTGCCGCGCTCGGCAGTGTCAAGACCCGCCGGAGTTGGCGCGCGCGGCGTGCCAGGGGAGAGCGCGATGAGCCTTGCCGTGGCCATCCAGATGGATCCGATCGAGCGGATCGACATCGACAGCGACAGCACGTTCGTGCTGGCGCTCGAGGCCCAGCGCCGCGGCCACGGCCTGTATCATTATCTGCCGACCGACCTGAGTTACGACCACGGCCGCGTCAAGGCGCTGGCGCGGTCCCTCCAGGTCCGCCGCGAGCGCGGCAATCACTGCACGCTCGGCACCCCCGAGATGCTGGATTTGCGCACGTTCGACATCGTGCTGATGCGCCAGGATCCGCCCTTCGATCTGAACTATGTCGCGGCGACGCACCTGCTCGAGCGGTTGCGCTCCGACACGCTCGTGGTCAACGACCCGGTCGCGGTGCGCAACGCGCCCGAGAAGCTGTTCGTCACCCAGTTCGCCGAGCTGATGCCACCCACCCTGATCACCTATCGCCACGACGAGATCAAGGCGTTTCGGGCCGAGCACAAGGATATCATCCTGAAGCCGATCTACGGCAACGGCGGCGCCGGCGTATTCCACATCCGTCCCGACGACGAGAACCTGAACAGCCTGCTCGATTTGCTGGCGCAGACCGTGCGCGAACCGCTCATGGTCCAGCGCTATCTCCCGGAGATCAAGCAGGGCGACAAGCGGATCGTGCTGATCGACGGCGCGCCGGGGGGCGCGGTCAACCGGATTCCGCCTCCGGGCGACGCGCGCGCCAACCTGCACGTGGGCGGCCGGGCGCAAAAGACCGTGCTGTCCAAGCGCGATCTGGAGATCTGCGAGGCGTTGGGCCCGGTGCTCAAGCAGCAGGGGCTGGTGTTCGTGGGCATCGACGTGATCGGCGGCTGGTTGACCGAGATTAACGTCACCTCGCCGACCGGCCTGCAGGAGATCGACCGGTTCGACGGCGTCTCTCTCGAAGCCAGGATCTGGGACGCGATCGAGGAACGTCACGATGCGCGCCACCGCGAGCTGCCGACCTAGCGGCTAAGCTCACCCCCACGGCGGAGGCGTTGCGTCCTCTGCGGAACTCCTGAGTGCTGGAGGTCGGTGGCCGGTCCGGTTGAGCAGGAAAGGCGTGCGCGGCAGATCACGCCGCCAGAAATCACGTGTCGAGCTCCTCTGCGTCATGGGCGTGGCCGATCGCCCGGCGAAGATCCCGGTCCAGCTTGGCGCGGTTCAAGATGACCTTCTTCGCATGGACTGCGGCGACCGCAGCGAGCGGCACGACGAAATCGCCCGCGTTCTCGACGTAGACCACGAGCTCGGGCCGGCCTTGCGGCGCGACCTGCCGGACGGCGCCGAACGCGACGTCGCCGTCGGACACGAACGTCTCAAAGCCGACCTGAATCGTCTCTTGCATCGGTGCACCCCCGAACTGCCATGAAACTTAGATAGATCGATTTAAAGCCGAGGTCAGTGGTTCGGAGGGGCCACGGCGGGATCTACCATCAAGGTCAGCATTGCCATGCTCAAGTGATGAACCGGCAATCTCAAGACTGTATGCAAATGCTTGACAAAGAGAGCAATCTCACTCGAAGAACAATGCACCGCCGCTGGCGATTGACTTTCCGGCTATGGTCCTTAAGTCCGCTGTAGGCCAGCCCGGGTTCGGGCGCGGGAGAGGGGATGGGCCCCCTCGAACGAGATCCACGGGGCACGGAAGCCGAAGCAGGCTCAACGACAAGGGGCGGCGGGTCGCGCGCGACGAGGTTCTGCTATACCGGAAATGAGCATCACCTGATCCGAGCGCGACGCGTGAACGCCAACGGTTCTGGCAAGGGAGATGGGCATGCAGCTCGGAATGATCGGCCTCGGCCGGATGGGGGCCAACATGGTGCGGCGGCTAATCCGGGACGGCCACGAGTGCGTAGTGTTCGACCTCAGCGCCGACGCCGTGAAGGCTCTCGCGAACGAGGGCGCGCTCGGCGCCGCGTCGATGGCGGATTTCGTCGGCAAGCTGAGGAAACCCCGCGCCGCCTGGATGATGGTCCCCGCCGCCGTGGTCGATGCGACGCTCGAGCAATTGGTGCCGTTGATGGCGCCGGGCGACATCATCGTCGACGGTGGCAACTCCTACTATCGAGACGACATCGAGCGCGCGAGGCGACTGCAGCCGAAAGGGATCGACTACGTCGACGTCGGCACCAGCGGCGGGATCTGGGGCCTCGAGCGCGGCTTCTGCCAGATGATCGGCGGCCCGGATCGCGCAGTGCAGCGCCTGGATGCCGTGTTCGCATCGCTGGCGCCCACAATCGAATCGGCGCCCCGCACCCCTGGGCGCGACAAGGTCGGCGGCAGCGCGGAGCATGGCTATCTGCATTGCGGGCCATCCGGCGCCGGGCATTTCGTCAAGATGGTCCACAACGGCATCGAGTACGGCTGCATGGCGGCCTACGCGGAAGGCCTGAACATCCTGAAGAACGCCAACGTCGGCAACAGGCCGCACGACGTCGACGCCGAAACGACGCCGCTGCGTGATCCCAACTACTATAAGTATGATCTCAACATACCGGACGTGGCCGAGCTGTGGCGCCGAGGCAGCGTGATCGGCTCGTGGTTGCTCGATCTGCTCGCGGACGCGCTGCTGGAGGATCCGCAACTGTCCAAGTTCGAGGGGCGCGTCTCGGACTCCGGCGAAGGCCGCTGGACGATCATGGCCGCGATCGACGAGGGCGTCCCCGCCCACGTCCTATCGTCGGCGCTGTACGATCGCTTCTCCTCGCGCGGCGAGGCGGAGTTCACCAACAAGCTGCTGTCCGCGATGCGATACGAGTTCGGCGGCCACCTCGAAAAGCGCGGATCATAGCGGCGCCCTTCGGTCGATCAGCCCAACGAGATCCGTGGAGGCGAGTGATGACGGAACCGAGATCAGATGCATTCGTGCTGTTTGGGGCGACCGGCGATCTGGCCCACAAGAAAACGTTTGGCGCGCTCTACTCCATGGTCCGCCGCGGTCACCTCAAGGAGCCGGTGATCGGCGTGGCAATCGAGGACTGGAGCATCGATCAGCTGCGCGAGCGCGCCCACGATGGCATCCAGCTATCCGAGGGCGCCGTCGACGACAAGGTCTTTGCGCGGTTCGCCCAGCTGCTTCACTACGTGAGCGGTGACTATCGTGACGAGGCGACCTTCGAGCGTTTGCGCGACGCGCTGAACGGCAGTCGGCACCCGCTCCATTACCTCGCGATCCCGCCCGGCATGTTCGAGCCGGTGGTACAGGGTCTTGAGCAATCCGGCTCTGCGGATGGCGCCCGTCTGATGGTCGAGAAGCCGTTCGGACGCGACCTCGCCTCCGCACGCTGGCTCAATCGCATGCTGCATTTGGTGTTTCACGAGAACGAGATCTTCCGGATCGATCACTATCTCGGCAAGGAAGCGGTGCAGAACCTGCTTTATTTCCGCTTCGCCAATGCCTTTCTCGAGCCGATCTGGAACCGCAATTTTGTGGAGAGCGTGCAGATCACGATGGCCGAGGACTTCGGCATCGAGGGTCGCGGCAATTTCTACGAGCAAGTGGGCGCGATTCGCGACGTGCTGCAGAATCACCTGCTCAACGTCGTCGCTATCCTGGCGATGGAGCCGCCCGCCGGCAAGCTCGAGCAATCGGTGCTCGACCAGAAGGTCGAGGTGCTGCGGGCGATCCGGCCGCTCGACGACAACGATGTCGTGCGCGGCCAGTTCAGGGGCTATCTGGACCAACCCGACGTGGCACCGAATTCCAACGTCGAAACCTTCGCCGCCGTGCGGCTGCATATCGATTCGTGGCGCTGGGAGGGGGTGCCGTTCCATATTCGCGCTGGCAAGGAACTGCCCGCGCGCGTCACCGAAGTCGTGGTTCGTCTGCGCCAGCCGCCGCTCGATGTCTTCGGCGAAAAGCCGAAAGACGGCAACAACTATGTCCGCTTCCGGCTCAGCCCGGACGTGTCGATCGCGATCGGCTCCCGCTCGAAAGTTCCTGGAGAAGGGATGGTCGGCCACGATGTCGAGTTGCTGGCGTGCGACTCGAAGCGGGAAGAAATGTCGCCGTACGAGCGCCTGATCGGCGATGCCATGAACGGCGACGAGACGCTGTTCACGCGCGCCGATTCGGTGGATGTGGCCTGGCAGATCGTGCAGCCGATCCTGAAGAGCACGAAGCCGGCGCAACCCTACGAGCCGGGCACCTGGGGGCCGGCGGAAGCTCAGCAAAGATTGGCGCCACCCCATGGCTGGGTCGACCCAGGGCCTTGAGTGCTGGCGCGCAACTCCGGCAGGCGGCATGACGGCGCGACATCACCAGATCTGGCTGTTCCGCCACGGTGAGACCGAGTGGAGCCTGAGCGGACAGCATACCGGCCGTACCGATCTGCCGCTCACTGCCGCCGGCCGGCACCGGGCTGCAGCGCTTGGCCGCCGATTGTCCGGGCGGCCGTTCACTCTGGTCCTGACCAGTCCCCTCAGCCGTGCTCTGGAGACCTGTCGCCTGGCGGGCTATGGCGATGGCGCCAAGCTCGACGCCGACCTGATGGAATGGGACTACGGCGACTACGAAGGCCGGCGTACGATGGACATCCGGAAGGAACGGCCAGGCTGGTCGTTGTGGCGGGACGGCGTGCCTGCCGGCGAGACGATTGATCAGGTTGCCGCTCGTAGTCGTAGGGTCATTGCGGCAGCGCAAGCAACGGAGGGCGATGTCGCGCTGTTTGCCCACGGTCACGTTCTTCGGGTGTTGACCGCCTGCTGGCTCGCTCTGCCGCCGGCCGCCGGGCGACATTTCGCTCTGGGTACCGCCGCGGTGAGCGTGCTCGGCTACGAGCACGAGACGCACGTTATCCTCAAATGGAACCAGGACAGCCACCTTGTGGATGTGGGCAGGCAATGAAGATTCAGGTGCTCGCCGATGCTGATGCCGTGGCGAAGGCGGGGGCGGAGCTCGTTGCCGAAGCGGCGCGCTCGGCCGTGGCGACCCGTGGCTGCTGTTCGCTGGCATTGAGCGGGGGCCGCACGCCATGGCTGATGCTGCGCGCGCTCGTGGACCAGGAGGTGCCCTGGCAAGAGCTCGACGTCTTTCAGGTCGACGAGCGGGTGGCGCCGGCCGACAGCGCCGATCGCAATCTCACGCATCTGCGCGAGAGCCTCCTGACGCGCGTACCTTTGCCGCCGGACAGGCTCCATGCCATGCCCGTCGAGGAGAGCGATCTGGCGGCGGCGGCGGCCAGGTATGCCCGAACGCTGGAGACCGTGGCCGGCGCGCCGCCGGTGCTCGACCTCATTCATCTCGGCCTCGGCCCCGATGGCCACACCGCGTCCCTGGTGCCGCACGATCCGGTGCTCGAGGTGATGCACGGCTGGGTCGGGGTGACGGGAGCGTACCAGCAGCATCGGCGGATGACGCTGACCTACCCGGTGCTGAACCGAGCGCGGGCCATCCTGTTCATCGTCACCGGTGAAGACAAGGCGGGTGCGCTGGAGCGCCTGTTTCGGCACGACACGTCCATTCCGGCAGGCCGCATCGCGAACGTGAACGTGACGGTGCTGGCCGATCGGGCAGCGGCGGCAAGGCTGGACGGCGCGGCGCGGAGCTAGTCCGATGAAGGTTCTCGCGATCGACATCGGCGGCTCCCACGTCAAGATCATGGCCACCGGGCACGCAAAGGAGCGGAAGGCGGAATCGGGTCCGGCCATGTCGGCGCGAGACATGGTGGATACCGCGCTCGATCTCGCCGGGCACTGGAAGTTCAAGCGGGTTTCCATGGGCTATCCGGGTCCCGTGGTGCACGGCAAGCCGGTGCTGGAGCCGAAGCATCTTGCGCCGGGTTGGGTCGGCTTCGACTTCGAGCGGGCCTTCGGACGTCGCGTCAAGATGGTCAACGATGCCCTGATGCAGGCGATCGGCAGCTATGAAGGCGGCCGCATGCTGTTTCTCGGCCTCGGCACGGGGCTCGGTTCGGCGATGGTGGTCGAGAACGTCGCGCAGCCGATGGAGCTGGCCCATCTACCGTATAAGGACGGTCGCACGTTCGAGCAGTATCTCGGCGAGGCCGCGCTCGAGCAGATGGGGCAGCAGGCCTGGCAAAAGGAAGTTGGGGTCGTGGTCGCCTGGCTCCGGGCGGCGCTCGAGCCGGAGTACGTCGTGCTCGGCGGCGGCAATGTGCGATTGCTCGACAAGCTGCCGCCCGGCTGCCGGCGCGGCGACAACAAGGACGCCTTCGTCGGCGGCTTTCGCCTGTGGGGCAAGGACGCGGTCAAGGTCTGACTTGCGATCACGCAGAGGCAGATAGGCACCTCCGCGAGGGGAACGCAATGAGGGTATCAGAGAGCCGTCGCCACCAGATGTTCCCAGTGCTCGACGTGGCGCAGATCGAGACGGCCAAGCGCTTCGCCAGCGGTGAGGCGCGATCATTCGCACCAGGCGAGGTGGTTTACAATGTCGGCGAGCGCCAGGTGCCGGCCTGGCTGGTGCTCGAGGGCTCCATCGAGGCGGCGGGCCGGGACGGGCTCGACCACGAGGTCGCCATCACCAGCCATCGCCCCGGCCAGCTCACCGGCGAGCTCAGCCAACTGACCGGACGCGCAGCGCTGGCCAGGGGCCGAGCCGGCCCCGAGGGCTGCACCGCTCTACCCTTCGACGCCGCACATCTGCGCGCGCTCGTGATCGGATCGGCAGAGCTCGGCGAGGTGGTGATGCGTGCGTTCATCCTACGCCGCGTCGGGTTCATCCAGGAAGGCGGCGGCGGATCGGTGCTGGTCGGCCGGCCGGGCGCGCCTGACCTCGTGCGGCTGCAGGGCTTTCTCGCCGGCAACGGCTATCCCTACACCGTGCTGGACGCTTCGGCTGATGAGGAAGGTCGCGCCGTCGTGGAGCGCTTTGGCGTGCAGCCGGAGGACCTGCCGTTGATGGTCTGCCCGAACGGGACGGTGCTGAAGCGGCCGACGGACGCAGAGGCGGCGGTCTGCCTAGGCATCACCCCCGACCTCGATCTGCAGAGCGTGTACGACGTGGCGGTGGTCGGAGCCGGGCCCGCCGGTCTCGCCACCGCGGTCTACGCTGCGTCCGAGGGCCTCTCGGTGCTCGTGCTCGACCAGCGGGCCTTTGGCGGACAGGCCGGGGCGTCGGCTCGGATCGAGAACTATCTCGGTTTTCCCACCGGTATCTCCGGCCGGGCATTGGCGGCACGCGCCTTCAACCAAGCGCTGAAATTCGGCGCCGAGATAGCGATTCCGCTGGAGGTTGTGCGACTCGATTGCGGCAGTCCTGCGTGGCGTCCAGACGCTCCCCTGCTCCTGCATCTGACGGACGGTCGCGCCGTGCAGGCGCGCAGCGTGGTCGTCGCTTCCGGGGCGCGCTATCGTCGGCCGGACATCCCGAATCTGTCGATCTTCGAGGGTGCTGGCATTTCCTACTGGGCGTCGCCGGTCGAGGCGAAGCTGTGCGAGGGGGAAGAGGTGGCGCTGGTCGGCGGTGGAAATTCGGCGGGCCAAGCCGTCGTGTTCCTCGCGCCCAGAGTCAAGCGTCTGCATCTGGTCGTGCGCAGGGAAGGGCTGCAGGCCACGATGTCGCGCTACCTGATCGACCGGATTGGCGCGCTGCCGAACGTCGACCTGCACGTCGGCAAGGAGGTGGTCGCGCTGGAGGGTGACCAAGCCGAGGGTCTCACGGCTGCGGTGTTTCGCGATCGGTCCAGCGGCGCCACCCACGTCTGCCCGCTGCGCCATCTGTTCCTGTTCATCGGCGCCGAGCCCAACGCCGGTTGGCTTCAGAACTGCGCGGCCGTGGACGACAAGGGCTTCGTCCTCACCGGTCTGGCCTGTCCGGACGGCGCGCACTCGCGCCGGCGCGCCGCGCTGCCTCTCGAGACCAGCGTGCCTGGCGTGTTCGCGATCGGGGATGTGCGCGCGGGCTCGACCAAGCGCGTCGCGGCGGCGGTCGGCGAGGGTGCCGCGGTCGTTGCACAGATCCACACGGCGCTCGCGCTGCAGCCCGAGCACGGCTGACCAGCTGGGGGAACTCGATTGGCTCAATACCTTCGAGCGCCGGATGGACGCTTTGAGACATGCCGGCTAGGTTGCTGTCCGAACCAGCTGGGAGGGGTGTCGTGCGCTGGATGAATCTAGGCTTGGCTGCAGCGATCGCCGCGCCATTAGCCTGGGGCGTTCCCGCTGCCTCGGCCGACGATGCTGCTCCGCTAGGCGAGCGGCTCGTTGACGTCATGAACCAGCTGTTCGGCAAGCATCCGGGCATCCGGGCCAACCACGCCAAGGGCGTTGTGGTCGAGGGCAGCTTTACGCCGAGCGGCGCCGGCGCAACTCTCAGCAAGGCCGTGCTGTTCGAGGGCGCCCCGACCCCGGTCAGCGCCCGCTTTTCGGACGCCACCGGCGTCCCCGATATCGCGGACGGGGATCCCCACGCCAATCCGCATGGCCTCGGCATCCGCTTCCACCTGGCCGACGGCGGCGAGATGGACATCGTCCTCAACTCGCTGAAGTTCTTTCCGGTCGCGAGCGGCGAGGAGTTCCTTGCGCTGCTGCAGGCGGTTGCCGCGAGCGGCCCCGATGCTGCCAAGCCCACTCCGCTCGACCAATTCGTCGCGGCGCACCCCACCGTGCCGCGCGCGCTCGCCAGCACGTCAACGCCGGCGAGCTATGCTCGCGAGACCTACAACGGCATCAACGCCTTCGTTCTCGTCGACGCCGCCGGCGAACGTCATCCCTTCCGGTTTCGTCTCGCGCCGGTCGCCGGCGAGGCGCACCTGAGCGCCGAGGAGGCTGCCAAGCAGGGCGCCAATTTTCTCGCTGACGAGCTGCGAGCCGAGCTCGCGCAAGGGCCGGTGCGCTTTCGCCTGCTCGCACAGCTCGCCCGACCCGGCGACCCCACCGCCGATCCCTCCCAGGCTTGGCCGGACGATCGCGAGCTGGTCGACCTCGGCGAGATCACGCTGACGCGTCCCGCCGCCGACAATGCCGGCGCCGAGAGTGAGCTGATGCTGCTGCCCGGCAATCTGCCCGATGGGATCGAGCCCTCCGACGACCCGATGATCGAGGTGCGCAACGAAGCCTACGCCGTGTCGTTCGCCCGCCGCTCCCAGTGACGGGGACAGCGCCATCGACGCGGATTGACGTTCGCCCGCCGGCGGCGCGAGGGATTTGTCCTTGGGCGTGTTCGAATATCTGTTTGGCTTTTCTCGTTGCCCCAATCCGCGCTCGTCTCGAACGCCAAGAGAGACACGGCCAGGGCGCCTGCGCCTACGGCGTCAGTCCCGCATTAGCTTGTCGAGCGTGATAGGCAGATCGCGCACGCGCTTGCCGGTGGCGTGGTAGACCGCGTTGGCGATCGCGGCGGCGACGCCGACGATGCCGATTTCCCCGAGCCCTTTGATGCCGAGCGGATTGCTGTCGTCGGGCTCGTCGACAAAGATGACTTTGATGTCGTGCACGTCGGCGTTCACCGGCACGTGGTATTCGGCGATGTTGGCATTCATGATGCGGCCGAATTTGTGATCGATCAGCGTTTCTTCGTGCAGCGCCATGCCGATGCCCCCGACCACGCTGCCCAGGATCTGGCTGGTCCCGGTCTTGGTATTCAGGATGCGCCCTGCCGCAACCGCGCTGACGACGCGCGTGACGCGGATCACGCCGAGCTGCTCGTCCACCTTCACCTCGGCAAAGATCGCCGCGTGCGTGTTGTTCGCGCGCGTGGCGTCATGACCGGGGTTTGTGGTTTTCTCCTGCCCGATGCGGTCGACCGCACCGTGTCGCATGGCGTCGGCAATCGACACCGCGCGCGAGAAGTCGCGCTTGCTCACAAGCTTGCCATCTGAAAGCGCGACGTGATCGGGCGCGGCATTGGCCAGCGGCGAATTCGGCATCTGCCTTGCCAGGCGCAAGAGCTCGTCGCGGATCGCGTTGGCCGTCGTCACGATTCCATTCGATACCGAGGCCGCGATCCACGAGCCGCCTTCGACCGGCGATTGCGGGAGACTCGAGTCGCCGAGCTTGACGCTGATGCTGTCGAGGGGCAGCCCGAGGATGTCGGCGGCGACCTGCGCCATGATGGTGTAGGTGCCGGTGCCGATATCAGACGTCGCGCACGCCACCTCGGCATGGCCATTGGCGGTGAGCACGATGCGCACCGTGATCGGGACCTGCAGCGCCTCCCAGACGCCCGTCGCCATGCCCCAGCCGACAAGTTCGCTGCCATCGCGCATCGAACGCGGCTCGGGGGTGCGCTTGGCCCAACCGAACGCCTGCGCACCCTGGCGGTAGCATTCCCGCAGCGCCTTGCTGCTGTACGGCCGATCATCGTGCTGATCGCGATCCGAGTAGCACTGCAGGCGAAGCTCGAGCGGATCTAGCCTGAGCGCCACCGCGAGCTCGTCCATCGCACATTCGAGCGCATAGACGGCGGAGGCGGCGCTGGGCGCGCGCATATCGCACGGGGTGGCGAGATCGAGCCGCGCAAGCTTGTGCTCGTATTGCGCATTGGCGCATTGATAGAGCAGACCGGACCAGCCGGTCTCCTGCCGATGGTGCTCCTCGTATTGCGACGTCACGGTGACCGCATCGTGCGTGATCGCATCGAGCGTTCCGTCGGCGTTTGCAGCAATTGCGATGCGCTGAATCATGGCGGGCCGGTAGCCCAGCACATACATCTGCTGCCGCGTCAGCACGACACGCACCGAGCGCTGCAGCGCGCGCGCCGCGAGCACCGCCAGCACCACCTGAAACTGCGGGCGCAGCCCTGAGCCGAATCCGCCGCCCATGAATGGCGACATGACCCGCACATCTTCCGGCTTCATGCCGAACACGCCGCACAGATACTTCTGCACGTTCTGCACGCCCTGGGTCTTGTCGTAGACGGTGAGCTTGCCGTTGCCCTCGAAGATCACCGTCGAGGCGTAGAGTTCCATTGGGTTGTGATGCTCGTTCGGAACATAGTATTCGCCTTCCTGGCGGACTGCGGCCGCAGCGAGTGTCTGCTCGGGTGCGCCGCGCGTCCTCGGAGTCGCGAACAGGGCCTCGATCGGATTGCTCGGAGGCGTCGGCGGTACGGCCTGGCCGCGCTGGCGATAGACGTCGGTGACGTGCGCTTCCTTATCGTATTCCACCCGAACCAGCGAGGCTGCGAAGCGCGCGATCTCCGGTGTTTCGGCAACGATCAGCCCGATCGGCTGGCCGTTGAACATGATCCTGTCGTCGTACAGGGGCCGGAACGGCGCCCCTGGTGGCGCCACTTCGTCCTTGTAGGCTCGATCGTCGTTCGCCATGGGCGGACGGTTCTCGTGCGTCAAGACGGTGAGCACGCCTTCGACGCGCAGGGCCGCGCTGGCGTCTATCCGCGTGATGCGCCCCTTCGCTATAGTCGAGCAGACGACGCTGCCATGGGCGAGGCCGGGCACGTTGAACTCGGCGGCATACTTTGCGGCGCCGGTGACCTTGGCGTGTCCGTCGATCCGGGACGTGGCGGTTCCGATGTAGGGTGCCATGGGTTGCTCACGCGATCTTCTTGTTGGACTGCGACTGCGGCGTGCCGCGCGCCGCCTGCGTCAGCGCACGGACGATCGCCCGGCGCGCGAGCTCGATCTTGAAAGCGTTGTGCTCGAAGCCCTTGGCCTCGCGCAGGACCAGATTGGCCGCCTGGGCAAACGCCGCCTCGCTCGGGACGCGGCCGCGGACCGCAGCCTCGGCCTGAGCGTTGCGCCAGGGCTTGTGCGCCACACCCCCGAGCGCGAAACGCGCCTCGCTGATGGCGCCGCCCTCAATCTCGAGCCCGACCGCTACCGATACCAGCGCGAACGCATAAGAGAGCCGGTCGCGGATTTTGAGATAGCTGTAATTCGTCGCAAACCCTCGCGCAGGCAACTCGACCGCAGTCACGAGTTCATCCGCATCGAGGTTGGTGTCGCGCTGCGGGGTATCGGCAGGGAGCCGGTGAAAGTCCGCAATCGCGATGACGCGCTCGCCGCGAGGGCCCATCACATGGACCTTCGCCTCCAGCACCGCCAGAGCCACGCACATGTCCGACGGATGCACCGCAATGCAGGCGTCGCTCGTGCCGAGGATTGCGTTCATGCGGTTGAGGCCACCGATGGCCGAACAACCGCTGCCCGGCTCGCGTTTATTGCAGGGCGTCGCGATGTCATAGAAGTAGGGACAGCGCGTGCGTTGCAGGAGATTGCCGCCGGTCGAGGCCATATTGCGCAATTGCTGCGATGCCCCGGCCAGGAGCGCGCTGGACAGCACCGGATAGCGCTGCTCCACGAGCGGGTGATAGGCAAGGTCAGAGTTGCGCACGAGTGCGCCAATGCGGAGCCCGCCGCTGGCGGTTTCCTCAACCTTGTCCAAGGGTAGCCTCGAGATGTCGATCAGCTTGGCCGGCCGCTCGACATCCATCTTCATCAGATCGACCAGATTGGTGCCGCCAGCGACGAATTTCGCCGCCGGGCTTGTGGCCATCTGGCGTACCGCGTCGGCGACATTGCTGGATCGCGAGTACTCGAAGCTGTTCATGATTGCCCCATCGCCTGCTGGATTGCCGCGACAATGTTGGAGTACGCACCGCACCGGCAGATGTTGCCGCTCATCAGCTCGCGGATCTCGGCTGCGGTCTTGGCCTTGCCTTCGGCGATGAGGCCCGCGGCCGAACAGATCTGGCCCGGTGTGCAATAGCCGCACTGAAACGCATCGTGATCGATGAACGCCTGCTGCAACGGGTGGAGGGCTCCGTCCTCCTTCGCCAGCCCTTCGATCGTGGTGATGCTCGCGCCGTCTTTCATGACGGCCAGTGTGAGGCACGAGACGACGCGCCGGCCATCGATAAGGACCGTGCAGGCGCCGCACTGGCCTTGGTCACACCCCTTCTTGGTGCCGGTAAGGTCGAGATTCTCGCGCAGCGCGTCGAGGAGCGTCGTCCACGGCGCGATGGCTAGTTCGTGGGCCACGCCGTTGACACGGAGCGTGACCGGGATCTTGGCCGGCGGTGCAAATTGCTTCAGCGCCTCGCTGGCCGCTGAGGTTCGCTGCGCCATCGGGATTCCTCCATGCAGGCCGGATTCGCCAGGTTTGGACCCCGGCATCGGTTACGCCGGAGGCACCCTTGCCAGCACCTCAGGTCAACGCAAAGGGCGTCACTGGTTCAAATAGACCCAGTGCGGGGGTCGCGTTGCACTCGACCCGGATCGTCAGAGGCTCCGTTCAATCGCCGCGGTCGCGTTGAAAGGTAGCCCGATCTTCTATCGCGGCAAGTTTGTCCGCTTCCCGGTCGCCCGTGGCTGGATGCTCGCAGCTCAAGATTCACATCAGCCGGGCGCAGTGGGGTCACCGCTGTCCATTTGGCGAACCATGTCGCGCATCGGCCTGAGCTCGCGCGCGGCCCGGAGCTGATCGTGCTGGCGATGCACAGCCGCGAGGACCGGGACCTGAAACAACTGATACCAAGCGGCGCCGCCGCAGACATCATCCTGAAACAGGCTGCAGCTAGCTGTCCTTCAGCCCCCCAGGGACGAGCGTGTCCGAGGGCAGAACGTCGGAGCGGCCGTCATGACCCCGGAGCAGGTCCAACTCGTGAAAAGCAGCTTCGCCAAGCTTGCGCCGATCAAGGATCAGGCGGCAGCCCTGTTCTATCGCCGCCTGTTCGAGCTCGACCCGAACCTGCGGCCCCTCTTTCGAGGCGATATGGCGGCCCAGGGCACGAAGCTCATGGCGGCGCTCGGTGGCGCGATCGCCTCGCTCGACCGGCTCGCGGCAGTGTTGCCGGAAGTCCGTGAGCTCGGCCGCCGCCATGCCGCCTACGGCGTCCGTCCGGAGCACTATGCCACGGTCGGCGAGGCGCTGATGTCGACGCTCGAGCAGGGGCTCGGCGCCGACTTCACGCCGGCCATGCGGCGCGCGTGGACCGACGCGTACGCCGGCCTCGCCTGGCCGATGATCGCCGCCGCCGAAGAGGATGACGCGCTGGCGCCCGCGGCATAACGGTTGCAGGGTGGCGTGCCGCGAGCTCCGGCGTGTAGCAGAACTGGAGAAAGTCAGGCGCTCGCTGACGCAGCGCCCGGTATTCGGGCAAGCCGGCTTCGGCGCAAGGCTCAATCGACGACATTGGCGGTCGCGGCGGCGGCGATGCTCAGATCGGCTCGTCCGCTTCCGATCCCACGGGCAAAGAATTCGTTTCAGGCGCGCCTGCGTCGGCCGCCGTGTTGCGCCGCTCGAAGGCATGCACGGCTGCCTTCAATGTCGGAAACCGGCGGAATTGCGTGGCGGCGGGGCGCCGGGCGATCCAGCTCGGATTGAAGGCGCGATTCAGCGAAAGCCTGGCGCGGGCGACGCCGAAGACGATCCCTTGTGCCGCCAGCTCGCTGCGCAACTCGTCGAGGTGTTGGAGGGCGGTCGCATCGATCCAGTTGATCGGGCTGGCATCGAGGATCACCCACTCGACCGGAGTCTTGGCGGCTCGGATCGCCGCGCGCAGGCGCTCACCGAAATGGTCGACGTTGAAGAACACAAGGTCCGCCTCGAAACGGTAGAGCAGCAGGCCCGGGAGGATCTTCGCCCGAGGGTAGTCCGCCACGCTGTGAAAGCCGGGAAGGCCCGGCACGCGGCCGAGCACGGCATCCTGGGGCCGCGAGGCGACCATCAACAGCCAGGCAAGCGACAGCGCGACCGCGAGCATGACGCCGGGCAGGACCCCCAATACCAGCACCCCGAGCGTGGTGCCGAGCGACAAGAGGCCCTCCCGCCAGCTCATCCGAGCGAGGTTGCGCAGCCCCGTGACGTCGAACAGACCGATTGCCGAGACGAACACGACCGCGCCGAGCGCGGCGGTCGGCACCAGGGCGAGCGGGACCTTGAGGAAGACCAGGGCGAACAGCATGGTCGCGGCCGCGACGATGCCGACCAGCTGGGTTTTGCCCCCGACCGCGTTGTTCACGGCGGTGCGCGAGTCCGCCCCGGTGACGGGGAAGCCCTGGGCCAGCGCCGAGGCGAGATTGCTGGCGCCGAATGCGATCAGCTCCTGGTTGGCGTCGATCTCGTAATGGTTGCGGCGGGCGAAGCTCTTCGCAGTCAGCATGCCGCTCGCAAAACTGATCAGCACGATGGCGGCGGCATCGTGGAACAGGCTGCGGTACGTGGCGGCCTCGAACACTGCGAAGTGCGGTGCGGGCAGACCGCTCGGCAGCGCGCCGGTCACGGCCACCCCGAGCGCCGGCAGGTCGAAGATCGCGACCGCCGCGATGCCGACAACCACGGCGACGAGCGCGCCCGGCACGACCGGAGCGACGCGGCCGAGAATCAAGAGCCCGGCCAGGAGAGCGAGGCCGAGCATTGCGGTCGGCGGATCGCTCGAGCCCACCCGGTCGATCGCCTCCTGCAGCTGCGGCACGAACTCTTTGGCAGTGCTTGAGTAGCCCAGCAGCTTCGGTAGCTGGCCGACCACAATGATGAGCGCGATGCCGTTCAGATAGCCAGTCAGGATCGGCTGGGACAGGAAGTTGGTGATGAAGCCGAGCCTGGCCGCGCCCGCGATCAGATAGAGCACGCCAGCCATCAGCGTGAAGACGGGCAACATGGCGAGATACCGTTGCGGGTCACCGCCCGCGAGCGGCGCCAGGCTGGCGGCGACCAGCAGGCATGTCGCGGCGTCCGGGCCGACGATCAGCTGCCGTGAAGAGCCGAACAGCGCATACGCCAGGAGCGGGAAGATCGCGGAATAGATGCCGATGATCGCGGGCACGCCCGCGAGCTCGGCATAGGCAAGTCCCACGGGCAGGGCGATCGCTGCGACCGAAAGCCCGGACAGGATGTCTTTGCTCAGCCAGCGGCGGTCGTACTGCGCGAGCGTGGCGAGCCCGGGCGTCAGACGTGCCGGCCAGCTTACCTGCTTCAGACCGCGAGCTTGTTCAGCTGCCGGCCCAGGACGGGACTCCCCAGACATCGACCGACCATGCGCCGCCTCGTTACGCCAAGCAATGCCGGCCAGCGCTCCGGAACGGCAGAGCCGACTGAACCGGCCCGGCACACCGGGCAGAAGCAAGCGCTGAGGGAGCCCTCCGGTGCATTAGAAACTCAGGACCGGCAGGGCCGAGCGCTCCGCTGCCCTACTCGCCACCCCGCAGCACGCAGCGTCCGCTCGGATCGCCGCCTAAAGACCGCCGGTCTGCGGCGGCACGCAGCCTGTGCGCTTCTGCAGCTCGCATAGGCGAAAGCGCAGTTGCTGCGCCCAGTAGGTGAGGATGTTGTTGACGTCGGTCCACTTGTTCTCCGCCGAGTTCAACGCCCGCCCGCCCATCCGCTGGTCGACCGCCTCGGCCAGCACCGCGCCCGACTGCGCATCGGTGATCTTGGCTTCGGCCGCCGCCTCGCCCTGGAAGGTCGGTTTGCCGGTGACGTACTCGTAGCTGCCGGAGATGGCCGCGCCGATCGGCACCACGCTCGAGACCACGACCATGGTCTGATTCGCCGCCTTGGCGCCGGTCAGCGCCGCCTCGACGCGGAGCGTGTCCGGGCCCGGCCGATCGACCAGCTGGAAGTCCTTGCCGAGCTCCTGGCGCAGCTGGGCGTAGAGGTAGTCAGCGGCGGTCTTGAGGTCCGCTTCTGGAATGTTGGCAGTACTGGGCGATTGCCACACCGTGACCGGCGCGACGATGACTTTGCGGTACGACGCCCAGTTGACATCAGGTTTGAAGTAGCGCAGCGCCGCCTCGCCTTCGGCGCCCGGGGTCAGCCGCGAATAGTCGCCGAGGAAGCCTTGCGGTTGGACGTTTCTGACCGGCCGCGACGAGCCGCACCCGGCGAGCACGACCGCTGCCAGCAACAACACCGCGACGCGCATGACTGCCTCCCTGCCAGCTTCAGTTCGCTCCGATAGCCGCGCATTGTGCAGTGAGTTCCGCAAAGCCGCCAGCGCCGTGATCGGCGGTGTGGCCAACCATTGGTTTGATCGCGCCAACATCATTCCCGTGGCTGACTCGATTCAAGTCGCGGCCTGCAGTGCCCTGGCAGTCGCAGCCGGCTGGGCGGCGACGCCCCTGATCAGATCCGCCGCCTTCTCGCCGATCATCAGGGTCGGCGCGTTAGTGTTGCTGCTGACCAGACGCGGCATGACCGAGGAGTCGCACACGCGCAGGCCCCCAACGCCGCGCACCTTCAGCTCGGGATCGACCACGGCCAGCTCGTCCACGCCCATCTTGCAGGTGCCGACCGGGTGGTAGTCGGTCTTGCCGTGCTGCCGGGCATAGGCGAGCACCTCGGCCTCGCTCTGCACCTCGGCACCTGGCAGGCGCTCGGCGCGCAGGTAGGAGCGGAATGCCGGTTGCGCCATGATCTCGCGCGCGAGACGCAGACCGGCGATCGACATGCGCCGGTCGTACTCCTCGGCGAAGTAGTTCGGATCGATCAGCGGGTGCGCGGATGGATCGGCGCTCGCGAGCCGGACCGTGCCGCGACTGTGCGGCCGCAGGAACGCGGAGTTGAGCGTGCAGCCGTGCTCGCACAGCTTGGTCACGCCGGCCTCGAGACCGGATCCGGGCAGGAAATGAAACTGGACATCCGGCGAGCGCGCGCCCGGGTCGGCGTACCAGAAGCCGCCTGCCTCGGCCAGGTTCGAGGTCACCGGACCGCAGCCGAACGCGTAATACTGAACGCCCGCCCACAGCTGGCGATGCAGCTGCGTGTGCTTGTTGTAGCTGTGGGCGCCGCTGAGCTCGCTGATCACATAGACGTCGATGTGATCCTGGAGGTTGCGACCGACGCCAGGCAGGTCGTGCACCGGGTCGATGCCGAGCGCGCGCAGCTCATCGGCGGGGCCGATCCCGGACAAGAGCAGCAGCTTGGGCGAGCCGATCGCGCCCGCGGTCAACAGGACCTCGGTTTCGGCGCGAGCGGTATTCCGGGTCGTGCCGTTGCGCTCGACATATTCAACGCCGGTCGCGCGCCCGCGCTCCACCAGGATGCGGGTCGCCGTCGCGCCGGTGCGCACGGTCAGGTTCGGGCGCCGCATCGCGGGCCGCAGATATTCGATTGCGGCGCTGCTGCGCCGGCCACGCCGCTGGGTCACCTGGTAGAGGCCGCAGCCTTCCTGGCGCTCGCCGTTGAAATCCGGGTTGTACGGCAACCCGGCCTCCTGCGCCGCGCGCACGAACGCCTTGCTCATCGGATGTGCGCTGATCGGGTCGGACACCCCGATCGGGCCGCCGGTGCCGTGCCAGGTATTGCTGAAGCGCTCGTTGTCCTCGAAGCGCCGGAAGTACGGCAGGACCTCCCGGTACGACCAGCCGGTGCAGCCTTCGTCCTCGGCCCACTCGTCGTAGTCCTTGGGGTGGCCGCGGGTGAACACCTGGGCGTTGATCGAGCCGCCGCCGCCGAGCACGCGCCCTTGCGGGAACCACATCCGCCGCCCGTCGACGTGGGCGAGCGGCGCGGTCTGGTAGCCCCAGGCATTCTTGGTCGAGCCGGTCAGCTTGTAGAAGCCGACCGGCCAGTGGATGTAGGGGTCGGTGTCGCGCGGGCCCGCCTCGAGCAGCAGCACGCGCACCGCAGGATCCTCGCTCAGGCGCGTCGCGAGCACGCAGCCGGCCGGCCCGCCGCCGACGAGCACGTAGTGGTTTGCCGCCATGGTCAGATCCGGGCCTCGGTCTCGGGGTCGAACAGCACCGCCTTGGCCATGTCGACGACGAAGGTGCCGGGCGCGTCCGGCATCACCTCGGCATCGGCCTTGAGGCGCGCGGTCGCCTCGATACCGCCGAGGCGGATCACCGCAAGCGTATCGGGTCCGGTCGGCTCCGTGACCTCGACCAGGCATTCGATCCGGTGGTGATGCCGGGTGCGCGTCTCGGCGGCGCCGGGATCGGTGATGCTCTCCGGGCGCAGACCGAGGATCACGCCCCGGCTCAGGTAGTTGCGCACCGCGCCGTTTGCTGCACCGTCGGCGAGCGGCAACTGGATCGGTGCCGCCTCGGTGCGCTCGATCGAGACCGCGAGCCCGCCCGCGCCCTCGACCACGGTCGCAGGAATCAGGTTCATCGACGGCGAGCCCATGAACCCGGCGACGAAGGTGTTGGCCGGATGCTCGTAAACCTCGCGCGGCGTGCCGAACTGCTGCAGCACGCCGCCGCGCATCACCGCGATCTGCGAGGCGAGCGTCATCGCCTCGATCTGGTCGTGGGTGACGTAGACGATGGTGGCGCCGAGGCGCTGGTGCAGCTTTTTGATCTCGGTGCGCATCTCGACCCGGAGCTTGGCGTCGAGATTGGACAGCGGCTCGTCGAACAGGAAGATCTTGGGCTGGCGCACCAGCGCCCGGCCCATGGCGACGCGCTGGCGCTGCCCGCCCGAGAGCTGGCCTGGCTTGCGCTTCAAGAGTTGACCGATCTGAAGCAGCGCCGCGACTTCCTGCACGGCCTTGTCCCGCTCGGACTTGGCCACGCCGCGCATCTCCATGCCGAAGCTGATGTTCTGCTCTACATTCATGTTCGGATAGAGGGCGTAGGACTGGAACACCATCGCGATGTCGCGGTCCTTGGGATGCAGCTCATTGACCCGGCGCCCATCGATCCGGATCTCGCCCGCGGTGATCGTCTCGAGGCCGGCGATGGTGTTGAGCAGGGTCGACTTGCCGCAGCCCGACGGACCCACCAGGACCAGAAAGCCACCCTGCTCGACCGCGAGGTCGATGCCCTGCAACACCTCAGTCGCGCCGAACCGCTTGACC
The DNA here is from genome assembly GCA_046732855.1 of Pseudomonadota bacterium. Classification (GTDB taxonomy): domain Bacteria; phylum Pseudomonadota; class Alphaproteobacteria; order Geminicoccales; family Geminicoccaceae; genus JBKPNX01. The sequence continues at coordinate 52,785 of JBKPNX010000102.1, read as the reverse complement.
ACCCGGTCGATCTCGAGAAAGGCCATCTCGGCGACCCTCAGCCCTTGACCGCACCGGCCATCAGGCCGCGCACGAAATAGCGGCCGGAGACGATGTAGACGATCAGCGTCGGCAGCGCCGCGAGCACGGCGCCCGCGAAGTGCACGTTGTACTCCTTCACGCCGGTCGAGGAGCTGACCAGGTTGTTGAGCGCCACGGTCATCGGCATGGAATCGAAGTCGGCGAACGAGGCGCCGAACAGGAAGTCGTTCCAGATGTTGGTGAACTGCCAGATCACGGTGACGACGATGATCGGTCCGGAGCTCGGCAGCAGAATGCGCCGGAAGATCTGGAAGAACCCGGCGCCGTCGATCTGCGCCGCCTTGATCAGCTCGGACGGAAACGCCTCGTAGTAGTTGCGAAAGAACAGGGTGGTGAAGCCGAGGCCGTACACCACGTGCACCAGTACCAGGCCCGAGGTGGTGCCGGCGAGCCCGATCAGGCCGAGGATCCGCGCCATCGGGATCAGCACGATCTGGAACGGGATGAAGCAGGCGAGCAGCATCATGCCGAACACGAGGTTGTGGCCGGGAAACCGCCACTTGGTCAGGACGTAGCCGTTCAGCGCGCCGAGCAGGGTCGAGACCACCACGGCCGGCACCACCATCTTGATCGAGTTCCAGAAATACGGCCTGAGGCCGGTCGGCTCGACCCCGATCTGCGCCGTGCTCCAGGCGCTGAGCCAGGGCGCCACCGTGAACTGCTCCGGGAACGCAAGCATGTTGCCGCCGCGAATCTCGTCGAGCGGCTTGACCGAGTTGACCAGCATCACGAACAGCGGCAGCAGGAAGTAAACCGCGAACAGGATCAGCGCGGCGTAAAGCACCGCGCGCGCCAAGCGGTCGGTCCGGATCGCCGTTTCCTGTGCGCTGATCTTCGAGATCACAAGCTCGCGCTCCAGCTCGCCGTCATCGCGAGACCGCGCAGCAGTCGTGGCGATCCAGACCAACCGGCATTCGCCTGGATTGCTTCGCGCCTTCAGGCGCTCGCAATGACCAGACAGCGATCGCTCGCTCCTTGCGGTGGCGAGTACTACTGGACACGGCCGCCGCCACGCAGCTCGGCGTAGAGATAGGGGACGATGATCGAGGCGATCATCATCAGCATGATCACCGCGGACGCCGCGCCGATCCCCATCTGGTTGCGCGTGAAGGTATAGGAATACATGAAGGTTGCGGGCAGCTCGGTGGCGCGCCCGGGCCCGCCGCCGGTGAGCGCGATCACCAGGTCGTATGACTTGATCGCCATGTGAGCGAGCACGACGAACGCGGACAGGAACGCCGGGCGCAGCAGCGGGATGATGATCCGCCGATACAGCTTGGGCACCGAGGCACCGTCGATCTGTGCGGCTTTGATGATCTCGTTGTCGATCCCGCGCAGGCCGGCGAGAAACATCGCCATCACGAACCCGGTCGACTGCCATACCGCGGCGATCACGACGCAGTAGATCGCCATGTCGCGATTCTTGATCCAGTCGAAGGTGAAGCTCGTCCAACCCCAGCTGCGCACCACCTGCTCGAGGCCGATCCCGGGGTCGAGGAACCATTTCCAGGCGGTGCCGGTGACGATGAACGACAGCGCCATCGGGTAAAGATAGATCGGCCGGAGCACGCCCTCGGCCCGGATCTTCTGATCGAGCAGGATCGCGAGCAGGAGACCCATCGTGGTGCACACCACGATGTACAGGCCGCCGAAGATCGCGAGGTTCGCGAGCGCGATCCTCCAATTCGGCAACGCGAACAGCTTGGCGTAGTTCTCGATTCCGACCAAGGCGAAGCTCGGCAGGATCTTGGAGTTCGTGAACGACAGATACGCGGTGAACAGGATGAAGCCGTAGACGAAGATCAGCACGGCGGCAAAGCTCGGCGCCAGCACGACGCGCGGCAGCAGCTCCTGGAATCGAACGCGGAGACCGCCGCCGGCTGCGGCACTCGCCTGGGCCAGTTGCTGCGAGATCGTCGCCATCGCCTTCGGCTCAGCTCAGCGCGAAGCTCTGGTACCCGGCAGCCGTCTCCTCGGCGCATTTTTGCACATATGCGGGAAAGCCGAGGTAGGGCATGAACACCCGGGGCTTGCCGGGGATGTTCGCGCCCAGGTACCAGGAATTGCAGGTCGGATAGAGAGTGGCGCTGGCGACCTCGTTGACGTGCGCCACCCAACGGTCCTCGGCGGGCTCGGTCGCTTCGATCCGCGCGCAACCTTGTTGGCGCGCCGAGCCGATGCAGTCCGCGATCCAGTCGACGTGCTGCTCGATCGACGGCAGCATGTTGCTCAGCACCGACGGACTCCCCGGACCCGTGATGATAAAGAGATTTGGGAATCCTGCGGTCGCGACCCCGAGATAGGTGCGCGGACCCGCGGCCCATTTGTCGTTGAGCGCGCGGCCGGCGCGGCCCCGGATGTCGATTCTGCGCAACGTTCCGGTCATCGCATCGAAGCCGGTGGCGAACACGATCGCGTCGACCACGTAGTGCCGCCCGCCAACCACGATGGCGTCCTGGACGATGCGTTCGACCGGCTGCTTGCTTACGTCGACGAGGGTGACGTTCGGGCGGTTGAACGTCTCGAAATAGCCGCTGTCGATGCACAGGCGCTTGCAACCGACGACCGACCGGGGCGACAGGATTGCCGCAACGGCCGGATCGCGGACCGTCTCTCGGATCTTGCGCCGAATGAACTCGGCGGCCGTATCGTTGGCGTCCTTGTTGAACAACAGGTCGCCGAATGTGCCGATGAAGCCGAGGCCACCCTGCTCCCATCTGGCCTGGTATTCGCGTTCACGCTCCTCGTCGCTCACCTCCATCGCAGACTTCTGGCTGATCGGGTAGAGCAGGCCGGTCCGCCCCTGCTTGGCGCGGGCGCGCAAAGCCGGGTAGTTCGCCTTGACGTGCGCTCGGACCTCGGGATCCAGCGGGCCATTGTGGGCGGGCACGACGTGGTTCGGTGTGCGCTGGAACACGAACAGATGCGCCGCCTGCCGCGCGACCAGGGGGATCGACTGGACCGCCGACGAGCCGGTCCCGATCACGCCGACCCGCAGACCGGTGAAATCGACGCCTTGGTGCGGCCAGTTGCCGGTGTGGTACCAGGCCCCCCGAAAACGATCGAGCCCCTCGAAATCCGGCACGTTGGTCGAGGACAGGCAGCCGGTCGCCATCACGCACCAGGTGGCTGCGGTGCGAGCGCCATCCGCGGTCTCGACCACCCAGCGGTTCTGCCCCTCGTCGAAGCCGGCCGCCTTCACGCGCGTGTCGAACCGGATGTCCCGGCGGAGATCGAACCGGTCGGCGACGTGGTTCGCGTAGCGCAGAATCTCCGGCTGGGCGGCGTACCGCTCGGTCCAGTCCCATTCCTGCTGGAGCTCGTCCGAGAACTGGTAGGAATACTCCATGCTCTCGACGTCGCAGCGTGCGCCCGGGTAGCGATTCCAGTACCAGGTGCCGCCGACCCCGCCGCCGGCCTCGAACACGCGCGCCGACAGGCCGATCGCCCGCGCCCGGTGCAGCATGTACATGCCGGCGAACCCGGCGCCGACGATCACCAGGTCCAGATTGCCCTCGGCCATGGCGTCGGTTGCCTACGCTCCGATCGGACGCGGTGCAGCTTCGCTCGACCCGCGGCCACTTCCCCCGCCACCGGGACTGCCCGGAACGGTAGGGCCCGATCGCTCGGACCCTACCCTGAGCCGGAAACTATTGCGCGGCCGCGACCGCGTTGACCAGTTCCTGGACCGCCGTCTCCGAATCGTACTCGCCGTTGAAGTGCGCGGTGACCACGTCGTAGACGGCGTTCTTGACCGCCGCCGGCGCCGCGTGCCCGTGCGCCATCGAGCCCAGCAGCGTGCCTTTCTCGTTGGCCTCGGCCAGATCCTTCATCGCCTTCTTGCCGCAGGCGTCGAACGCCTCGTCGGAGACGTCGGTGCGCGCCGGCACGGAGCCCTTGACCACGTTGAACGACGACTGGAACGACGGCGCCATGATCGACTTCGCGAGTTCGATCTGGGCTTCCCGCTGGTCCTCGCCGACCTTGAACATGACGAACTGGTCGGTGTTGAACGTCACCGTGCCCTGCGTGCCCGGGTGGCGAAAGCAGAGGAAGTCCTTGCCCGGGACCTGGCCGGCGTTGATGAACTCGCCTTTGGCCCAGTCGCCCATCATCTGCATGCCGGCCTTGCCCTCGATCACCATCGCGGTGGCGAGGTTCCAGTCTCGGCCGGAGAAATTGTCGTCGACGTAGGTGCGCAGCTTGGCCATGCGGTCGAACACCTGCTTCATGGTGTCCGAGCCGAGCGCATCCGGGTCGAGGTCGACCAGCGCCGCCTTGTAGAACTCGATTCCGCCGGTCGAGTTGACCACAGCGTCAAAGATCGTGGCGTCCTGCCAGGCCTGGCCGCCATGGGCGAGCGGGACGTAACCGGCCGCCTTGATCTTGTCGAGCGCGGCGATCAGCTCGTCCCAACTGGTCGGTTCGGCCAGCCCGAGCTCGTCGAAGATCTTCTTGTTCGCCCAGATCCAGTTGGTCGAGTGCACGTTCACCGGCGCGGCGATCCAGGCGCCCTCGTAGCTCGAGAAGAACTGCACGGCCTCCGGCACGACATCGGCCCAACCCTCGGCCGCGGCGGTCTCGCTGAGATCGGCGAGGACGCCCTGCTCGGCCCAGTCGCGGATGTCGAAGCCGAGCATCTGCACCGCAGTCGGGGGATTGCCGGCGGTTACCCGGGCGCGCAGCACGGTCATCGCCTGCTCGCCGCCGCCGCCCGCGACCGGCATGTCCTGCCAGCCGATGCCCTTCGCCTGAAGGTCCTGCTTCAGCACGTTCAGCGCGGCCGCCTCGCCGCCCGAGGTCCACCAGTGCAGCACCTCGACCTGGCCCTTGTTCTGGGCCACCACGACGCCGGCCGCGACGGTCAGCGCCAGTGCGCCGGCGGTCGCCATCAGCTTGCGATGAAGCTTCATGATGCCTCCTAGCCTTCCTGTCCCGCCAGGACGCCCTGCGCGCCCCGTTGATGTTGATCTAGCGCATTTCGCGCGCGCACGCACGCGCGTTGCCGGAAGGCGGCGCACCGTGATGCGTTTTGGCCGCGCGGAGCGCGAGCCGCGGGACTGGTCAGCCGGTCGCGGCGGAATCGACCCGCGCGCGGCGTCCGCTGTACGCGGCCTCGCGTACGGCGAGCTGCCAAAGTCAACGCCTATTCGCTCATGATCTGCTTGCTGCGGGCGATCGCCTCGTCGACCGCGGCCTCGGCGGTCCAGCCGTCGACGACAATGCGCGCGACCGCCTTTGGCCAGACCCGTTCGGCCTCTGCCCTCTGGTACTTCCAGTTGTACGCAGATGGCACAAACTTCTTCTCCGACCCCGCAAGTTGGCGCGTAAGCGCGGCGACGTGCGGGTCACTGCTGGACTGCCAGAACGGGCGCTCGAGCAGTTTTGGCATCGGCGGGAAGAAGCGCCCCTGAGTCGCTTCGAGATACCGCCCGAGCTGCTCCGGCTGCAGCAGATAGCGCAGGAAGGCCTTGGCCCGGTCGGTGTTCGGGCTCGCGTTGAAAGAGAGCAAGTATATGCTACCCCCGAACTGGGTCAGTGGGCCTCCATCGACGGCCTTGGGCCACGGAATCGTGGCGATGTTCTTGTAGTAGTTTTCCGGATTCGTCTCGCGCTGCGATGCCGGGATCGACAGGGACGCGTTCGCGACCATCACCACGGTCTGGTTGAGGAAATTGGCGTTGTTGTCGGTGTCGGTCCAGTTCAGCGCGCCGGGTGGAACGCAGCCCTTCTTGGCTGGCGCGGTCAGGCTCTCCAGCGCCTTGACGATCCGCCCACGCATGCCCGGCTCATCGAACAGGAGGCGGCCGTCCGGGCTCATGAAGTAGGCGTCATGCGCCAGCAGGAACATCACGATTTGATTGAGGGCGTCGGACTGGGACGAGGTCGACAGCGTCAGGCCGACCCCGAATGTCTTCTCGTGCCCAGGCAGCCGACGCACCGCCGGCTGGACCTCGTCGCACCAAAAGTCCCAGAACGCGTCCCACTCGCCCGGAATCGCGCTCCGCGGGATGCCGGCCTGGTCCAGCAGGCTCTGCCACATGTGGATGTGAACGGTGGCCAATCCGATCGGCATCCGGTAGTAGCCCCGCCCCCAGTCTCGACCGTTCTCCATGACCGCAAGCTCGCGCACGGTCGGGTCGAGATCGGCCGCGATCGGTCCTATGACATCGTCGAGATTCAGGAGGGCGCCGTCAAAGGCCCAGCGGCGCATCTGCTCGCTAATCAGGAAGTCGACATCCGGCGGCTCGCCCGACTCCAGCGCGGCGAGAGTTTTCGTTGCGAGATCGGGCATGCTCACGAAGGTCAGGTCGACCTTGGTCGACGTCTCGTCCTCGAAGCCGGCCACGATTCGGCGCAGCCCCTCGTCCTCGCTCGGGTAGTAGCCCTTGGACCACCAGATCGTGAGGTCGGCGGCGCCGGCTGAAATCGGCGCGGTGACGAGAGCAGATGCTTAAAAAAACAAAGACGAATCTGATCATTGTCTCTCTCCTGCTTGGTGGAAATCTTCCGGCCGCGACCTGGCGACCGGTCGCCCGGCCGGGTCCCCTTCACGCCTTCAGCTCGCGCTTCAACTCGTTGAGGAAGCGCCAGTCGGCGCCCTCGGCGATGAGCTCGTTAGGCGTGGACTTGATCATGCCGACCTCGTGGAGGCGCAGGGCATAGAACCGCATTGCGTCTTCCGGGTCGAACTCGCGCCAGCTGGCGTACGGCAGCTCGGTGAGGGTCTGGAGCGCGTAATCGTAGCTCTTCGTGAACCCGGCATCGATCAGGCGTTGCGCGGCCTGCGCCGGCTCGGCGGCGCAGATGTCGTTGGCCTTGAGAATGGCGCGCAGGACGCGCTTGGTGGCGCGGGGATGATTGTTGATGAACTCTCTGTTGCCCACCACCATGCAGCAGAAATACTGCGACCAAGGCTTGTCCGTGGTCGTGTTGAGGATGGCGCGACCGACCTTGCGGGCGCGCAACTCCTGCGGCTCGGGCGGGAATGCGAGAAAGGCTTCGACCTGCCCCTGGGCAAAGGCCTCCAGAGGGTGGCTGGCGGGTGTGATGACCCAGTCGATGTCCTTGCGGGGATCGAGCCCGACCTGCGCGACCATGATCGCGAGGAGCAGGTGTCCGCTCGAGCCGTAGCCCTCGGGGATGGCTACCTTCCGGCCCTTCAAGTCGCTGATGGTTCGGACGGGCTCCCGCGCGAACAGCTCATAGCACCCGGGATGCACGCCAGCCAACGCCGTGACCGGCCGGCCGGCCTCCACTTGCGAGACGATCCACCCGGGCGTCTTGAAGCCGAAGTCGATTACCCCGCGTGCGACCGCGTCGACGGGCAGGTTTCGCACGTAGCGAATGTCGGTGAAGCCTTCCGCGCGCAGCAGATCTTCGGCGATGTATGCAGGCGCCTGGCAGATGCTCGCGTTACCAAAGAGCCGGAGCGTGGCGGTTTCCGGCGGGCCGTCCTCGTCGGCGAGCGAGCCTCGGGCGCCAAGGATGCCGGCCACGCCGGCTGCAGACAGGGTGGTGAGGAAATCGCGGCGAGACTGCATGATATGCATGCGAAGTCTCCTGTTCGAAGTCCGGCGTCGATCTCCAATCGAGTCGCCCCGCGAGCGGCTTGATCGCCGGCGCCACAGCAGCGCGAATTTGAAAGCTCATTCGGCTGTCACTGCGGCATGATGACACTTTCGGCAGTTCGCGAAAAGCGCCTTGGGCTGTAGAGCTCGAGGCGTCCCGATCGCCACGTTCTAGCCCAGAGCCTCCTTGGCCTCGACCATCTCGACCCGCGCACCCTCACCGCCTGCGGCCAGGCTGACGAGCTTTTGGAAGTACGCCGTGGCGGTCCCGGCATCGCCTGCGGCCTGCGCGGCCTTCGCGGCGCCGTAATAGGACCGAAAGCGGTTAGGCGCGTTTTTGAGCGACGTCTCGTACTCGACCAGCGCCTCAGTGGGCTTCCCGGCCTCGAGCAGCATGTCTCCAAGGAGTTCGCGCATCGGGATGAGCCGGTTTTCCATGGAAATATGCTTCTTGCTCGCGTCCTCGAGATCGGCGGCGGCGCGCATGAAGGTCAGCGAATCCTCGGCGTGGCCCTGCGCGAACATGACCCACGCGGTCGCGGCACCATACTGAACCTCGACCTGCTCTGCCCAATATGCGTCGCCCCTCTCCTCGAGGGCCTGCTGGAGAGCACGCAGCTCGCTGACGTCCGCGGCCGCCGCGTCAGGGTGACCGCTGCGGGCGGCGCCGAGCGCCCGGCCAAAGTGGCTGATCGCGCGCGCCACCGGGAAGTCGCTGTCAACCGGTTCCAGCGCCGCGGCCTCGTCCCAGCGCCCCCGCTCGATCGCGTACCGCATAGGGATCGCGGCGTATGCATTGTCGCCCCCCAGCCGACGCAGAGCAAACTTCGTGACCGAGCGGCTACGCTCCACCGCCTGCCTGGCCTTCTCGTCCTTTGCCTGCTGTAGATAGGCGTAGGTGAGGAAATCGAGCGAGTGCAGCTCACCCGGCGTGACCGCACCCTCCAGATTGGCTGTCTGATAATCGTACCACGCCTGTGCAGCAGACTCGTCCGCAGCTTCCAGATCGTCCCACATGCCAAGCATGGAAAAGATGTGCGAGGGCATGTGCTTGGCATGGGGAGAATCGGGCGCGAGTTGGGCATACAGTTTGGCCGCCGGCAAACCGCGCTCGGCGAGCTCCGGATAGTCGTAAGTGTGGATGATATAATGGGCGATCCCGGGATGATCGGGTTGCGCCTCCAACTGCTTCTCCAGGATCTCGCCCGCGCGTCGCTGGTTGGCCAGCGTCTTGTCGGCGAGGTCGGCCGCTTCGTTCAGCGCGAGCGCATAGAAGATCTGCGCCTCGCCGTCGTCGGGCCAGCGCGCGGCCAGCTGCTCCATCGCCTCGGCGTAGGCCTGGACCCTCTCGCGGTAGGGTACCGCATCGTAGTCCTTGAACAGGGTCTCAACGGCGGCGATGTAGGCGGTCTCGCGTTCGGTTTGTGCGCCGATAGCCTTTGCCTTCCCGACCGCCTCCCAGGCCTTGTCCTCGATCGCGGCGCCCGCGACCAGCGGGTTTTGCCTGTAGCTCAGAGCGAGACCCCAGAAGGCCATGCCGCAGCTCGGATCGAGCTCGGCGACCTTCGTGAACGCTTTCACGGTTTCCGGGTAAAAGAACGAGTGCAGCAGAGCAATCGCGTAGTCGAAGTGCTCCTGCGCTTCGGGCGTGCAGCTCACCTCGAAGTGGACCTTGCCGACGTTGGCGTAGTGCCCCAAGTGGGCGCCGATCGCCGTCCCGGGACCCGCGAGCAGGACAACCGAGGAAAAGAATGCAAGGCTCAGTCTGATCATGTGATGCCTCCATACGCCCGAGGCGGCCTAGCGACCGCTTAAGCCCCCGACGGGATAGTTTGCAGTTTCCAAGGGCAGTTGGCTCAGGCCTTCAGCTCGCGTTTGATCTCGTTGAGGAAGCGCCAGTCGGTGCCCTCGGCGATGAGCTGGTTGGGGCTCGAGTCGATCATGCCTGCTTCGTGCAGGCGCAGCCCGAAGAAGCGCAGCGAATCCTCCGGGTCGAGCTCGCGCCACTGCGCGTAGGGGATGCTCGTCAGCGTCTCGAGAGCGTAGTCGTAGCGCTTAGCGAAGCCGCGATCGACCAGGTTCCGCGCGGCCCGCTCCGGCTCGGCGGCGCAGATGTCCGCAGCTTTGAGGATGGCACGCACGACGCGCTTGGTGGCCACGGGATGGTCGCGGACGAACGCCGCGGTTCCCACAATCATGCAACAGAAATACTGCGACCACGGCTTGTCCGTGGTCGTGTTGACAATCACGTGACCGACCTTGCGCTCGCGCAGCTCCTGGGGCTCTGGTGGGAAAGCGAGAAAAGCATCGACCTTGCCTTGGGCGAACAGCTCCAGGGGGTCAGCGTTGGCTTCCGCCACCCATTCGATGTCCTGTTCGGGATCGAGCCCGATGTTGGCCGCCATGATCGCCACGTACCTGTATTTGGCCGCGCCCACGACATCGATGCCGACCTTCTTGCCCTTCAGGTCTTTGATGGTGCGAATCGGCTCGTGCGCAAACAGCTCGAAACACCCGGTATGCATGCCCGCGAGCGCCGTGATCGGCAAGCCCTCATACAGCCGAAAAACCAGCGATGCCGGGAAAAAGATGCTGAAATCGAGCTCGCCCGCGGCGAGCATCTCATTTTCCCGAGCACCTGCCTCCACGACCACGTAGCGGATGTCGGTGAAGCCTTCGGCACGCAGCAGATCCTCGCCGATTAACCAGGGCGCCTCGCAGATCGACCGGTCACGGAACAGCCGAAGCGTGGTCACCTCTGGCGGGGCCTCGTCGGCGAGCGATGGCCGAGCGCCAAGGACGCTGGCAGCGCCGGCGGCGGCCAAGCTGGTCAGGAAATCGCGGCGATTCTGTCCGACCTGCATCGAAGCCTCCTCTATTGAGTTCCCGGCCAGCGGTTGCGCCCGCAATAAGTCACGCCTTCAGCTCGCGCTTCAACTCGTTGAGGAAGCGCCAGTCGGTACCCTCGGCGATCAGCGCGTTCGGGGTGGAGGTGACCATGCCGACATCGTGCAGGCGAAGTGCATAGAAGCGCAGCGAGTCCTCGGGGTCGTACTCGCGCCAGCGATTATAGGGCACCTCGGTCAGCGTCTGGAGCGCGTAGTCGTAGCGCTCGGTGAACCCGCTATCGACCAACTGTTGCGCTGCCAATTCCGGCTCGGTCGCGCAGATATCATTTGCTTTGAGAATGGCACGCAGGACGCGCTTGGTAGCGATCGGATTGGCGCCCACGAAATCCTTGTTTCCGATCAGCATGCAACAGAAGTACTGCGACCACGGCATGTCGGTGGTGGTGTTGAGGATCACGTGGCCAGTCTTGCGGGCGCGCAGCTCCTGCGGCTCAGGGGGGAGCGCAAGAAGGACATCGACCTCGCCTTCGGCGAACGCCTCCATAAAGTTGCCGCTCAGACTGGTGATCCAGTCGATGTCCTTGCGAGGGTCGAGCCCTACATATGCCGCGATGCTCGCGAGCAGCAGATGCCCGCTCGAGCCGATCGCCTGGGGAATGCGGACCTTCTTGCCCTTCAGGTCACTGATGGTCCGGATCGGCTCGTGAGCGAACAGCTCATAGCATCCTACATGCACGCCCGCTAACGCCGTGATTGGCTGGCCAGCATCCACGTTAGAGGCAACCCACGCGGCAGTCTCCATGTCGAAGTCGAGCTCGCCGCGTGCGACAGCGTCGATAGGGTAGTCCGGTATGTACCGGATATCGGTGAACCCTTCCGCGCGCAGCAGCTCCTCGGCGATGTATCCGGGCGCGAGGCAGATGCCAGGGGCGCCGCCCAGCCGGAGCGTGGTGACCTCCGGCGGCCCCTCGTCGGCGAGCGATGCGCGGGTGCCGAGGATGCCGACGGCGCTGGCCGCGGAAAGGCTGGTGAGGAAATCGCGGCGACTTTGCGTGATCTGCATCGAAAGCCTCCTTTCTGATATTCGCGAGGCCGCTGAGCAGGCCTGATCGACCCTACCTTCCTTGTCTCACGCCTTCAGCTCGCGCTTGAGCTCGTTGAGGAAGCGCCAGTCGGTACCGTCCATGATGAGCTGGTTCGGGGTCGCGTCGAGCTGCCCGAACTCGTGCATCCAAAGCCCGTAGAACCGCAGCGTGTCCTCCGGGTCGAGCTCGCGCCAACTGGCCCATGGGATCTCGTTCAGTGCCTGAAGCGCGTCCGTCTGATCAAGCTTAATGAACCCGCGCTCGACCAGTCCCCGGACGGCACCCTCCGGCTCTGTCCTGCACTGGTCGGTCGCCTTCAGGATGGCGCGCAACGCGCGCTTGGTCGCGACCGGATGCGCGCGGACAAAGTCGGCGTGGCCGACCAACAGGCAGCAAAAGTACTGCGACCACGGCTTGTCCAGCGCCATGTTCAGGATCGAGCGGCCAATCTTGCGATTGCGCAGTTCCGGAACGTCCGTCACGAAAGTTAGATAAGCATCGGTCTCGCCCCGAACGAACAGCTCCATCGGGTTAGCTATGTCGTCGGTCGTGATCCACTCGATGTCCTCCTCGGGGTCGAGTCCGACGTGCGCCGCCATGATCGACACATACAGCTGAGGCGGCGCGCCGCGCCGATCAGGAACGCCGACCCGTCGGCCTTTCAGGTCCGTGATGGTTTGGATGGGGTCATGCACGAACAGCTCGAAACAGCCGGGATGCACGCCCGCCACCGCCGTGATCGGCACGCCGTCATCGAGGCGACGGACCGCCCCCGGCGCGAACATGAAACCGAAGTCGATCTCGCCGCGTTCGAACGCTTGGGTGAACGCGGGACCGTTCCGCGTGACCACGTATTGGACTTCGGTGAACCCTTCCGCACGCAGCAGCTCCTGGGCCACGAACTCAGGCGCGAGGCAGATCGGATTATCGAACTCCTCACGCTGGATCCGAATCGTGGTCGTCTCCGGCGGAGCTTCGTCGGCGAGCGATTTGCGAGGGCCAAGGACGCCGGCAGCACTCGCCGCGGACATAGCGGTGAGGAAATCACGACGACTTTGGATGATCTGCATCGGAACTCCCATGAGATCGCGAAGTCGCCGGGCGGACGGGTCCGCCCGGCGGCCTTGTCTCACGCCTTCAAGGCGCGCTCACGCCTTCAATTCGCGCTTGAGTTCGTCGAGGAACTGCCAGTCGCTGCCCTGCGCGACCACCGTGTCGGGATCGCTCTTGAGCTGCCCGAGCTTCTGAAGCTGCTCGGAGTAGAAACGCAGCGAGTGCTCGGCGTCGATCTCGCGCCAGGCGTCGTAGCGCAGGTGGGTGAGCACCCCGACCGCTTGATCATAGTTCGGAGCGAAGCCGTCATCGACCAGCGTCTGCGCGGCCTTCTCGGGCTCGTTCGCGCACATGTCGGTCGCCTTGAGCATGGCGCGCATCGCGCGCTTGGTCGCGATCGGGTTGTTCTGGACGAAGTCGGAACGACCGACCGCCAGGCAGCAGAAGGTTTTCGACCATGGTTCGGTCCGAGCCAGGTCAACGAGCACGTGACCAGCCTTGTGCTCGTGCAGCCCCATCGCCTGCGGCATGAACGCCATGTAAGCGTCGATCTTGCCATCCATGAACAACTGGACGGGATCGACGCCCCCGTCCGGGGTGACCCAACGGATGTCCTTCTCCGGGTCGAGCCCTGCGTCCGCGGCGATGAACGACACGAACTGGCCAGGCGTCGAGCTGATCGAGTCGTCGAGCCCGACCTGCTTGCCTTTCAGCTCCTTCACGGACTTGATCTGCTCGTGCCCGTACAGCTCGAAGCAGCCTGGGTGGATGCCGGCGAGCGTCTTGATCGGCACGCCCGACTCGATCCGGCCGACGAGCCCGCCGGGGCTCATGAGCCCGAAGTCGATCTCCTTGCGTTGGAATGCCTCGCTGTACTTGGCCCCGCCCTCTACGAGGATGTGCTGAACGTCGGTAAAGCCCTCCGCTTCCAGCAGCCCCTTGGCCACGTACGATGGCGCGACGCAGTACGGGGCATCGGTGCCGCCGCCGATCAGCTTGACCTCGCCGGGCTCGCGGCGGATTCGAATCGTCGTGACTTCGGGCGGGCCCTCGTCGGCGAGGGTGCTCCGGGAACGGAGAACGGTTGCGGCGCCGGCAGCTGACAGGGTGGCGAGAAAAGCACGGCGGGATTGGCCAATATGCATCGAAGCCTCCTTTTTTTAAGTTCGGCATCGGTCTCCAATCGAGTCGCTTCCGTGAGCGGCTTGACGACCGACGCCACGGCAGCGCGAATAAAAAGCGGTATTCGGCTGTCACCGGAGATGATGGCACGGTCCGCGGGCCAAGGAAAGCGGCATCCGCGTCTTACACAGGTTCTGCGGAGCGTAAGCTCGCGCTCGCTACTCCGTCGTCCCGAGATCGCGCAGCGGTAGTGGCCGTGATCGCGAGCCCGCAGAGCGGCGGTGGCGATCCAGACAAGTAAGAACTCCCTGGATTGCTTCGCGCCTTGGGCGCTCGCAATGACGAGTCACTCGTGGGAGCAGCCGCAAGGGCGGGTCACTGATGAAGCGCTCGCAAGGGCGGAGTCGCCCGAAGGGCGCTCGCAGCGACGGGCCGGTCGCGGGTGTCGATCCGAGTGGCGGCGCGCTCACTGCACCCGCGTGTCGTCCAGGGCGCCCACCATGTACTGCACCAGCTCTGGTGTATTGGTCTCGGCGGTGCGCTTCTCCGTCACCTTGCGCCCGCGATGCATGACGATCAGGCGGTCGGACACGGCGAACACGTCGGGCAGCGTGTGGGTGATCAGGATGACCGGGACCCCCTGATCGCGCAGCCTGCGGATCAGCTCCAGGACCTTGTGCTGCTCGGGCACGCCGAGATTGTTGGTCGGCTCGTCCATGATCATCAGTTTGGCGTCCCAATAGACCGCGCGCGCGATCGCCACTGCCTGACGCTGGCCGCCCGAGAGGTTCTCGATCGGCTGCGCGAGGTTCGGGAAATGGATCTCGAGCCCCTCCAGCGCGACACGCGATTCGCGCAGCATGTGCGGCTCGTCGAGCATGCGGATCAGGCCGCCGAGATAGGATTTCCTGACCTCGCGGCCGAGGAAGATGTTGGCCCCGACATCGAGATTGTTGGCGAGCGCCAGATCCTGATAGATCGTCTCGATCCCTTGCTGGCGGGCATCGATCGGGCGCGCGAAGTTGCTGCGCCGCCCTTCGAAATAGATCTCGCCCTCATCGGGCTGGTAGACGCCGGAGATGCATTTGATCAAGGTCGACTTGCCGGCGCCGTTGTCGCCCAAGAGACCGACCACCTCGCCGGGATAGACATCCCAGCTGACCTCGTTGACGGCGACCAGGCCGCCGAAACGCTTGGTCATGTTACGGATCGACAGCAGCGAATCGGCCACGCGCGTTATCCCGTCCTGCCACGACCGATGATCAGGTCCCGGGACTGATCGATCAGCACGGCGATGATCACGACCGCGCCGACCACGATGAACTGCCAGAACGCCTCGACGTTGAGCATGACCAGGCCCGTGGTCAGGACGGCGATGATCAGCGCGCCGATCACCGTGCCCATCACCGTGCCGGCGCCGCCGAACAGGCTCACCCCGCCGATGATCACCGCGGCGATCGAGGCGAGCAGCAACGGATCGCCGATCACCGCCGAGCCGGCGGTGAAGCGCAGCGTGGAGAGGAAGCCGGCGATGCCCGCGGTGGCGGCGGACAGCATGTAAAGCTGGATGATGCGCCGGTCGACCGGAATCCCGGTGCGCAGCGCCGCCTCGAGATTGCCGCCGATCGCGTAGGTGTGCCGGCCGAACTGCGTCTTGCGCAGGATGAAGATCGCGAGCGCCACCACCAGTGCGGTCAC
Organism: Pseudomonadota bacterium; assembly: GCA_046732855.1. GTDB lineage: Bacteria > Pseudomonadota > Alphaproteobacteria > Geminicoccales > Geminicoccaceae > JBKPNX01. The sequence goes on along the minus strand of JBKPNX010000102.1, from coordinate 37,326 downwards.
CACGACCGGATAGGGCAGGATCGGATCCATGCGGCGCAGCAGGTCGCCGGTGACCTCGGGGCGCTTCAGGAAATACAGACCGCCACCTTCGCCCTTGATGTAGTAGACGAGCGCGTCGTTGCCGTAGTTCCGGATCCCGGCGGGCAGGCCGATTACGGTGGTGTTCTCGGACATGAGCAGGGAGACGCCGCGGACGATGAAGGAGCTGCCCAGGGTCACGATGAAGGCCGGCACCTTGAGCTTGGCGATGATCACGCCGTTGATGAAGCCGACGAGACCCGCGCCGCCGAGCGCGGCCGCCAATCCGGCCACGGCGGCGAGCAACAGCGGCGCACCGCTATTGTAGGCTGCCCTGATCGCGAGCGCCGAGAGCACGGAGGCGAGGCTCATCACCCAGCCGACCGACAGATCGATGCCAGCGCTGATGATCACGAAGGTCTGGCCCAGGCCCAACAGCAGAACGGGCGTGATCGCGACCAGGATGTTCTGCGAATTGCGCAGCGTCAGGAAATTGACCGCGCCGTTGCTGAACAGCGGCACCGCGATGACGAAGCCCACGATCATAACGCCCAAAAACACCCAGGCCCACACCCGACTGAGCATGAGGATGAAGCGCTGCGACGAGGTGATCGCGCCGGATGGGGCGAGTCCCATGGCCGTCACGGCCCTGGATTGGTGATCAGCCACTCGGTTTTTTCCCAGTGTGCGGGGACATGGTCAGGACGGCTAGTATATTCGCTGGTGCTGAATCATGAGCCATGAGTAGGTCTTGATGGCGAGCGCCCGGGGCGCGAAGCAATTCAGGAGACTTTGGATCGGCACGGCCGTTTTGCGGCCTCGCGATGACGACCATGACCCCTGCTCGGTCTCGCGATGACGGAACCGTGGGCACGAAAGTACGATTGCTGGCGCAGCGGTCGGGGAGCGCCGCGCACGACGCTCCCCGGACGCGTGATGCGCTGAAGCAGGGCTACTTGCCCGGCACCTGATAGATGAAGCGCGCGACGGCCGGGTCGTCGACATTCTTGCTGTCGATGATCGCAAAGCCGGTCTCGACGCGCCGAGGCAGGCTCGTGACGCCCGCGGCATCAGCCTGCGCGAACTGCACTGCCAGGTAGCCCATGTCGAACGGCTTCTGTGCGAGCACCAGGGACACGACGCCCTGGCGCAGTTGCTCGATCGCGAACTGCGTGGCGTCGTAGGCGACCACCTGGACATGGCCGCCGAGCCCGGCATTGACCACGGCGGTGCCGGCGCCCTGGGCGCTGAACACGTTGGTGCCGAACACGCCGGCCAGATCGGGGACGCGCTGCAGTACGGCGGCGGTCTGCTGCACGGCCGTATTCATGTCGTCGAGATTGAAGTCGAGCCCGACCACCTTGATCTCCGGGAATTCTTTCTCCATCACTTCCTTGAAGCCGACCGCGCGCCCTTCGACCGAGCTGACGTTGGGGTTGGTCGAGTTGATGTAGACGCTGCCCTTGCCGTCGATCGCTTCCGCCAGGCCGCGCGCGGCGATGCGTCCGCCCTCGACATTGTCCGAGCCGATGTAGCTGATCGGGAAGGTCACGGGCCCCTTCACGTAGTCGCCATCACCCAGGAAGGTGTCGACCGTGATGACCTTGATGCCGGCGTCGACCGCGGCCTTGAGCGGGCCGATCATCTGGTCTTTGTCGGTCGGCGCGGTGATGATGTAGTCGAGATCGCCGCGCGCGACCATCGCATCCAGGATCGGGGTCTGGACTTCCACGCCCCAGGTCGCCGGGATCTGGGTCACGACCTCGAGGCCGAGATCACTGGCCGCCTTCTCAACGCCAAGCTGCATCACCTGATAGAACGGGTCGACCACGCCGGGCAGAAAGCCGATCTTGATCTTGTCCTGGGCCGGCGCCGCGTGCGTGAAAAGCGCCAGAACCAGCGCTGCGGTCACGATAGAGAACAACTGCCTCCTGGTCATGGTTCGCCTCCTGGCTGATTTCTTTGTTGCTCGAGCACCGTTCCCGCACGGCGGCGCCGAAGCTTGGGGCAAACGTTAGCGCAAGTACCGAATGGCTTGCAAAGGGCTCCGCGCTGTTTGTCCGGCGGCGTTGCCGGGGCAGACGCGGGGCCCGGCTGGTCAGCCGAGCGCGCCGACGTTGTAGATGATCGCCGAGCTGATCCGGCGGATCAGCTCGTACAGCCGCCCCATCGGCTGGAAGATCAGGACGTGCTCCTGGCGGTAGGACTGACCCTCGGCGCTCTCGTAGGTGCTCGGCTCGCCGAAATCGAGCGCCTCGTCGTCACCCTCGGTCATCGGAAAGATCTCGCCGAGCTTGGCGAGCGAGGCGTCGATGTCGAGTTGCACGAGGCGCGCGAGCAGCCCGTCGCGGGTCAGCTCGTGGCGATCGCTGAAGTCGGGCACGTGGCTCGCGAGCCGATAGAGCTCCTGGATCAAAGCGATACGCAACGCGTTCAGCTGGTGCATGCTGTCGCGCGACGCGGCATCGACCGCGATCGGCTCGGCGCCGGAGTCGCGGGTCCGCCGGCGGTGCTCGCGTAACGCCGCCGCCAGCGCAAGGTAATCGCGCAGGAAGGCCCGCCAGATGCGCTCGAGGCGCTCGTGCAGGGCCGCCCGCTCCATCACCACGGCAAGCTCGAGCAGCTCCTCGACCCGCGGCTCGTCGCTGCGCGCCGCAAGCCTCAGCCAAAAGCCGGGATCGAACAGGTCGATGTACGCCTCGAGCACCGCAAGATCGCTGTATTTGAAGGCGTGCTCGACCATGGTCATGAGGCGGCGAAAGCGCGGCGATGTCTGGTACAGGCGCTGGAAGCGCTCCGGGTCCTTGGTGACCGCCCGGCCGACGCCGCCAATCACGTTAGCGAGAAAGCCGAGCTGCTGCAGGATGGCGTTATGCGGGATGGCGCGCAGCTGGCTCGGATGCTCCAGGTTGATCTGCCCCGACCAGGTGTCGTGCTGACGCCGCGCCGGCCGCGATCCGGTAGTGTACAGGAGGTTGGTGCCGTAGGCCCCGAGTAGGGCGCCGTACGCCGGATCGTCCATGACCGCCCGGTTGAAGCCTTCGATCGTAGCGAAGAATTCCTCGGTGTAATCAGTCTCGGCGTAGAACGGATCGTCGCCCTCCGCCGGAGGAGCGAGCGTGTGCTCGAGAATGCGGCAGAGCGCGGCGAAGGCGCACTCCGGCGTGATGAACGGCAGATAGCCATCGCCGCCCTGGAAGCTGACCTCCTGCTTGTGGCGCACGCCGAGCCGAGCAAATCCAGCGCGCGTGGCGGGCGAGTCGACGTATGCCAGGCGATCCGCCAGGCTCTCGGGGTGGCCGCCACGACCCATCGATTCGCCGTGCGTGTCAAAAATCACCAGCTCGACCTCGTGCAACCCGCGCGCGGCGAGCGCCCGCCCGACCGCGATGCGCAGTCGCTCGATCGCGTGCGCCGCCGCGATCTGCCCGAGATAGCGCCCGGCATCGGAGAAGCCGGTCTGGACGTGCAGACGGCCTTGGCGACGGACATGGGCGCGAAAGCTGTCCACGCCGAGCGCTTCGGCGATCACGTCGGCGCCACGTTCCAGGCCGAGGCGGGTCTCGAACAGCGGCGAGATCTCGACCTTGTCCTCGACCCCGAACAGCTTGGCGAAGTAGAGCGCCGTCAACAGCGTGAAGCCGCTCTCGCACTCGGCGATCAGAAAACGGATCGGCTGGCTCGAGTCGACGTACTTCAGCGTCTGCGCGATGATCATGAACAGGCGTTTCGCGGTCGCCTTCTCGGCGGCGAGCGAGCCGAAGTTGATCTGCGTCGGCACCACACGGTCGATCAGCGCGCTGATCGCGTTGAGGTAGGTGATCCGGTGGCTCGGATCGTCGGGCGGGTGATCCATGCCGATCGTTTTGCGGATCGCGTTGTGCAGCTGCCGCGCGTTCAGTCGGACGTGGGTGTGGGCGAGGCCGAGCCCGAATGACTTCATCCGGGCGCGCAGCACGCACAGCTCGCACCGTAAGGCATGGCCCTCAGCCATCGTCAGCGCGCGCTCGATCAGCTCGATCAGGCTGCCCGGACGGACCAGGCGGGCGGCGCGCCCGGCATACATCGTTCGGCCGGCGCGGGCGAGTTCGCGGCGGAAGTCGACTGGGTCGGTCGGTGCCCTGGCGCCGAATACCGCGACCTCCTCCTCCGCCTGCTTGAGCGCGAGCGTCAGGCGGGCGTCCAGCAGATCGAGGACGTCGCCCAGCGCAGAGCCCTGCTCGGCCATGGCTCGCAGGCGGCGCGCTTCATCGCGGCAGTGCTCCAGCTGAAGGGCCTGCAGGCGCAGGCGCTTGGCCATGCTGGCGGTCCACGGAATGTCGGAGCGTCCATCGAGATCGTGGCCGACCCAGCTGGCGATAGTGATAAGATTGGGGTTCAGCTCGGTCCAGCGCTCCGGATAGACTTCCCTCGCGACGTCAAGCACCAGCCTGCACAGTCGATCCAGCGCGGTGTGCAGGTTGGTGATGGCCGCCAGGGACTGGCGATGCTCCTCGTCCAGGTCGAGCGGCTGATCGGGGCGGTGCTCGACCTGAGCGAGCCGGCCGAGCAGGGCCGCGCGGCGTGCAGCATCGAGCGGTTCATCGGCCGCGGTGACGCCCAGCGCCAGCTCGACCAGCGCCTGCTGCACTCCGCGCGCCAGGGCAAAGGTCGGATGCGCGGTGAACACCACGCCAAAGCGCGGCCGCTCGACGCGCTGCCGGAACTCTTCGAAAGAGACCCTCTGCGCGCGCGCGCCGTCGGAGGTCAGACCGTAAATCATCGTCCGCAGGCGCTGCAGATTGGCCGCACGCTCGGTCTCGCCCAGGTAGCGGCGCAGGCGCTCCGCCCGGCGTCCGAAAGCCTCGACCGAGAGCCGCTGGATCAGTTGCTCGATCACCTCCGTCGGCAGCGCGCCCGCATCGATTCTCTCCTTGATCGCCAACGCAAGCAGCTCGATGGGATTGCTCGAGGGATCGGCGTCGGCGCGCCGGCGCAGGCCCGCGAGGGTGGTCTTCAACTCCGTCAGCAGCCCATCGATCGGATCACCCATCGCAGGCGCCGCGGGCGCCTTCTCATCCCCGGAGACACGCGGGTTGGCATTCAGGATCGCCACCGACCGGCCTTCGCTCCGCTTGGCCGTTCGGCGGTGCTCGATCGTGTCACGGGTTGGTCGCATTGGCGCGAGCTCCGAATGCTCTCCTGGTCATCAGCTTTACGGCAAGACTCGTGCCAAGGCGATGGCGCAGGGGTGGGAATCGGGCCCAGGTGGCGAAGTGAGCCTCGGCAGGGTCCGCCACTTGCTCATGCCGGACCCGGGCCGGGGATTGCCTGGCGGCCGATGCGAGCTCCTTCGCGGCGGCGCGGTCGAGATCACCGCGGCGTCCGCAGCGTCGTTCATGAGCAAAACCCGAAGCGGCGCCGCTCGGGTCCGCGGAGCAGTTCGAGGACCGGACTGTCTTTGCTCGCTAAAGCCCTTGGCCACGGGATTCCCGATCACCTTTCCGCCCAGGGAGGTCAAGGTGAGCCCCTGCGAATTGAGGGCCGCGCCTGGGCGCCGGAGCATGGGCGGCGTTGCTGGCACCGGACGTTGACACTCTCCAGCCTCGGGCGGTATCTCTCGCGCGCCGCATCGTGGACCGAGTGCGCCCGCGGCGCGGACGATACGGGTCTGCCGCCTGGGCGGGCCAGCCATGCCGTGCTCGGCGCCCTGAGGCGGCCACGCGGCCAGCGTGCGACAGCTAGCTTGCGCAACATCGTTCGACTGTTCTTCAAGGCGGAGAGGATCAACCCGTGGACCGTGGTGGGCTGCCTGTTGGTGGCCAGCGTGGTCGAGGGCATCGGCTTCGCCAGCCTGGTCCCGCTGCTATGGATCGTCACCGATCCCGCACAGACGGAGACCTCGCCGGTCATCGAGTTCACCCGCGGCTGGGCGGAGGCCGTGGGGTTGCCGCTCAATGTCGGCACACTGGTCGTGTTCTTCGTGTGCACGCTGATCGTCCGGTCGCTGCTCACGCTCGTGGCGATGCGCCATGTCGGCTACGCGGTCGCCGAGTTCTCAACCAGGCTTCAGGCACGCTTGATTCAGAACCTGTTTCGAGCGCGCTGGGATTATCTAGTCCAGCATCGCTCCGGCCGGGTCGCGAGCGCGATGGGCGGACAGGCCGATCGGGCCGGCCGTGCCTACTATCTCGCGGCCATGTTCTTCGCTCAGGTGATCCAGACCGCCGGCTATCTGGTCGTCGCGTTCATCGTGTCGTGGCCGCTCGCGCTCGCCTCCCTCGGCGTCGGCGGCGTGATGACCTTGCTCCTGCATTACCTCGTGCGCGCGGCGCGCAAGGCGGGCGCCCGCCAGACCCGGTGGACCAGGGAGCTGGTCACCTTCCTGCTGGATACGCTGAACAACGTGAAGCCTCTGCGCGCCATGGCCAAGGAGCGCGCCTTCACCAACCTGCTGGAGGAGAAGACCGCCGCGCTCAAGAAAGCGCTGCGCAACCAGGTGGTCAGCGCGGAAGGGCTGAGGAATGGCAACGAAATCCTCGCGGCAATGTGTCTTGGCGCGGGATTCTTCGTGGCGATCAGCGTTTGGCGGGTGCCGCTCGTAGACCTGGTCGTAGTCGGTCTGTTGCTGAGCAGGACCACCAGCGGCGTTGCCAAAATCCAGCAGCAATTTCAAAAGGCACTCATGGTCGAGAGCGCCTTCCTCGAAGTTCAGGAGCTGATCACCGAGACAGCTGCCGCGCCTGAACCCAATCCGGGCCGGCGGCAAGCTGTGTTCGAACGGGAATGCCGCCTGATGGAGGTCAGCTTCGGCCATGTCGGCACGCCGGTGCTGGCCGCCTTGTCGCTTGTCGTGCCGGCCGGCCAGGTGACCGTGCTCACCGGACTGTCCGGCGCGGGGAAGACCACGATCGCCGATCTGATCCTCGGCCTGTACCAGCCCGATCAGGGCCAGGTGCTGCTGGACGACGTGCCCTTGCGCGAGATCGATCTCGCCAGTTGGCGCAGCCTGGTCGGCTACGTGCCCCAGGAGCTGGTGCTGTTCCACGACAGCATCTTCGCCAATGTCGCGCTGGGCGACCGCCGGATCGGTGAGGCCGAGGTTCGGCACGCGCTCGAGCTGGCCGGGGCGTGGGAGTTCGTGCGGCGGCTGCCCGACGGCCTGATGACCCCCGTCGGCGAAAGTGGCGCCAAGCTGTCGGGCGGCGAGCGCCAGCGCATCGCGCTCGCTCGCGCCCTGGTTGCCCGGCCGCGCCTGTTGATCTTGGATGAGGTCACGAGCGCGCTGGACCCCGAGACCGAATGGCAGATCTGCCGCGGCATTCGCCAGCTGGCCGGCGAGATGGCCGTGCTCGCCATCACCCACCGCCCGGCGTTCCTGGAGATCGCCGACCTGATCTATCGGATCGAGGCCGGGAGAGCGATCGAAACCTCGGCTGCGCCGCGGGTCGTGACGCTCGACAGGCTTGACTCAGCGCGAACCCTGCGGTTGTGACTTGGGCGCGCGCCTGTCGTGACTTCCTGACCTCCGTGGGGGTACCCTGGAACGGTCGCATGTCGTTGTTGAGTGATTGGCTCCCTGCCATCAAACAGCGCTCTGTCGAAAGCCGCAGAGCCAAAAAGTTCCAGCGGGCACTCTACGACTTCGATGCCGACGCCCAGGAGACCATCGTCAAGGTCAAGGACCAGACGATGATGGACCCCGAAAAGCTCTACGCGTTCATCGTCGCGGTGCGATACATCTGCAAGCATGGCATCCGCGGCGACATCGTCGAGTGCGGGGTGTGGCGGGGCGGTGCGATCATGGCCGCGGCGCTGACCCTCAACCAGCTGGGATCGAACGATCGGCGCTTCTACCTGTACGACACCTTTGCCGGCATGCCGCGACCCGGGCAGCGCGATCGATCACTGGCCAACAAGCTCGACACCATCGCCTACTTCGAAGGGCGGCGGACGGGCGCTGATTCGTCCGACTGGTGCTGCGCCAGCATCGACATGGTGCGCCACAACCTCGCCACGGTCCCCTATGACCAGAAGAAGTTCATCCTGATCGAGGGCAAGGTGGAGGACACGCTGCCCCGCACGCTGCCGGGACCGATCGCCATTTTGCACTTGGACACTGACTGGTACGAATCAACGCGGCATCAGGTCGAACACCTGATGCCCTTGATGGTGCCCGGCGGCGTCCTGATCGTCGACGACTACTTCTACTGGTCGGGCAATCGCGATGCGGTCGACGAGTATCTGGACCGCCACAAGATTCCGGTCCTCCTCACCAAGGTCCGACGCAGCGTGATCGGCGTTGTGCCTTAGAGCCGGCTAGTCGCATCGACCAAGCCAAACACCAAATGCACCCCAGGACGGCGGCCTATGTTTTCCTACGACCAGGTTAAGTTCAGATATGACCCTTTTCCGATTGGCCTGGCGACACCGATAATGAAGCCGGACTTGTACGAGGAGATGGTAAGCAATTTCCCACCTCTGGATATCTTCGAAAGCTTTGAAGAGATGGGCAAAAAGGGGCGCAAGTACACCTTGTCTGAGAAGGAAAACAGGAAAAACTACCTTGATTTTGTGAACGGGAACCCGCTGTGGCGCAATATGTATGCCTGGATCAAGAGCCGCGATTTCCCTTACGGCGTCATGGAGATGTTGAGACAGCACGACATCGATCTGGGCTATCGTTATATACCGCCAGCCAAGCAGTTGAGCCGACAGCTGAAAAACCTCGCCCGAAGGCGACCGTCACCACGATATGTTCCCCTCAAGGCCCGTTTCGAGTTCTCGGCGCTGCCAGCCGACGGCGGTCATTTGGTCCCGCATACCGATGCGCCGACAAAGATCGTGACGATGATCGTGTCGATTGTTCGCAACGGTGAGTGGAACCGCTCGTTTGGGGGTGGCACGGATGTCAACCAGCCCAAGGCGGACCGCTACCGTTTCAACCACCTCAACCGCCTGGCAGCCTTTGAGGACATGGAAGTTCTGCATACTTATGAGTTCCTGGCCAACCAGGCTGTCATTTTTGTGAAGACCTTCAACTCCTGGCATTCGGTCCGGCCGATGACCGGTGTCGGGTCGGACACGGTCCGTCGCACGCTGACCATCAATATCGAGGCGCCGCGCTGAGGGCAGCAGGCCGCAGCCGACTACGACGCGTCGACTGGCCGGGCGGCCCCAGGTCAGCTGCCGGATGAGTGGATGCTGACGCGAGCTCAGGATGGACGCCCGAAGATCCAAGCGGCGCCATGACCAATGGCTTTCAGAATCGCGGCATCTGGCCTAGGGGCTCGAACGAACCATGATGGGGGGCGATATATGGTTCGAGCCTGCGCACAGCCGTTCGGGGGCGTTTCACGTCGATCGGTGAGAGTTGGCTCGGCGGCGCCCGCTCACCCGCAGGGTCGCGACGTCAGGCGCGGCGGCGCGCGAGCAGGCTGCCTCCGCCTTCTCAGTGGCGGGAACGAACAATGACGAACTGGAGCTGCTATGGCCTTGATTGAGCCGCACGGCGGGACGCTACGCGTCCTCTACCTGCCGAGTGAAGAGGCCGCCGCGTTCCGGCCGGAGGCGGCCGAATATCCTGCCTGGAACCTCAGCCAACGACAGCTGTGCGACCTGAAGCTGCTGCTGAACGGCGGCTTCTCGCCCCTGACCGGGTTCCTCGACGCGGCCGATTACGAGCCGGTGCTCGAGCGCATGCGCTTGGCCGACGGCACGCTCTGGCCGATCCCGATCACCCTCGACGTCTCGCGCAAGTTCGTCGATGGCCTGCGCCCCGGCCAGCGCATCGGGCTGCGTGACCCGGAAGGATTTTTGATCGCGGCCATGACCGTGGAGTCGATCTTCGAGCCGGACCGTCGGCGCGAGGCCGCGGCGGTCTTCGGCACGACCGACGAGGTGCATCCCGGCGTCGATTATCTACTCAACAGGACCAATCCCATCTATGTCGGCGGCCCGCTCACCGGCATCACCCCCTCGGTGGAGTACGACTTCGCCCAGCTGCGCGACGACCCCAAGGACCTGCGCAGCAAATTCGCGCGCCGGGGCTGGCAGCGGGTGGTCGCATTTCAGACGCGCAATCCGATGCACCGGGCGCATCAGGAATTGACCCAGCGCGCGGCCCAGATCGCCGAGGCGAACCTCCTGATCCACCCCGTGGTCGGGCAGACCAAGCCCGGCGACGTCGACCATTTCGCCCGCGTCCGCTGCTACGAGCAGGTGCTCAAAACCTATCCCGAGCAGACCACGCTGCTCAGCCTGCTGCCGCTCGCAATGCGCATGGCCGGGCCGCGCGAGGCGGTCTGGCACGCGATCATCCGCAAGAACTTCGGCTGCACTCACTTCATCGTCGGGCGCGACCACGCCGGTCCGGGCAGCGACCGGGCAGGCAAGCCGTTCTACGGTCCCTATGACGCCCAGGAGCTGCTGCGGCAGCTGCAGTGCGAGATCGGCATCCAGATGGTGCCGTTCAAGGAAATGGCCTACGTCCAGGACCGCGGCCAGTACGTGCCCCAGGACGAGGTCGAGCCCGGCGAAACCGTGCTCAACCTGTCCGGTACCGAGTTCCGGCGGCGCCTGCGCGAGGGCATCGAGATCCCGGCGTGGTTCTCTTATCCGGAGGTGGTCGAGGAGCTGCGCCGGCGCTATCCCCCCAAGCATCGCCAAGGCTTCACTGTGCTGTTCACCGGCCTCTCGGGCGCCGGGAAGTCAACGCTCGCCAACGCTTTGATGATCAAGCTCCTGGAGATCGGCGGCCGCTCGGTCACGCTGCTCGACGGCGATCTGGTGCGCAAGCATCTGTCCAGCGAGCTTGGCTTTTCCAAGGAGCACCGTGATCTCAACATCCTGCGCATCGGTTTCGTGGCGAGCGAGATCACCAAGGCAGGCGGCGTCGCGATCTGCGCACCCATAGCCCCGTACGCGAGCATCCGCCGCCGCGTGCGCGAGATGGTCGAGGCTTACGGCGCCTTCGTCGAAATCTACGTCGCCACCCCGCTCGAGGTCTGCGAGCAGCGCGACACCAAAGGCCTGTACGCCAAGGCGCGCGCCGGCCTGCTGAGCCATTTCACCGGAATCGACGACCCGTATGAGCCGCCCGAGGACCCGGACGTGGTGGTCCACACCGAAAGCGAGTTGCCCGACGTCGCCGCGCAGCGCATCGTGCTCAAACTCGAGGCGCTCGGCCTGATCAAGTAGCCCGCGCTGACGGCATCGCGAGATCGTGGTGCCGGGAAGGTCAGCGCAGCACGTCGAGTGGTCCCGGGGCGTAGTTCAGCTGGTACGTCTCCGAGACTCTTGCCCAACCAGCCGCAGAAGAAGGCGAGCAGTTCGCGGGCGCGGGCGCGCCGATCTCGCTGCTGCACGCCGTCTTTGCTTGGGCGTGGGCGATTTCTCCGATGCCGCAACCTGATCGTTGCTTCACACAATCGGCGATGTTACAAACCGGGAACGGTTCCCTCCTTGGCTGGAGCGGAGCATGCAGGCAGAAGCCTGCGTCCGGGCGCAGATCTGCGCCACGGCGCCGAGCAGGTATCTCTTGACCCCGTCGGGGCCTCAGGAGTTCGCGCGCCTTCGCCAACCTCCCTCGTGCAACACGCGTGCGCGGATCGGCGATCGGAGAGCCGCTGGGCGCACTCGTGGCGCGCTCTGCGGGAGATCACGAATAATCCAACGTCCCGCTGCAAGCGGGCAACATGACCTCGGGGGTGTCACATGGCTAATGTAACCGTGGGCGCGGTCGCCGGCGCGACGCCGGGTGCGGTGGACGAGCAAGCCGTTCACCAAGTCCCGAATCCATTTCCCCTGACGCTCGCCGGCATGTTAGCGGCGCTTGGTCCGCAGGCGATCAACTTCGGGATCTCGGTCGGCGGCGGCGAGGCCTACCTGTTGCCGAACATCTCGGCGCGCGGCACCATGAACATGCACTGGCTCATGCTCCTGTCGGTGGTGCTGGAGACTGCACTCGTCTATGAGTGCATCAAGTACAGCATCTGCACGGGCCGCTCCTTTTTCGCAGCAACTCACGACCTCAAGCCGTACGGCTTCTGGCCCTGGTTCTGGGCCGTGGTGAGCATCCTGACCTGGGCATGGCCGGCATGGATGGGCGGTGCGATCATCGCCGCCGAGAAGTTCACCGGCATCAGCAACCCGCCGATCCTTGGCCTCCCGCCGTACTACATTTGGGGGGTGATCGCCCTGCTGCTGGTGCTCGTCGTCTTCTACTTCTCGGACCGGACCTACAGCTTTCTGTCCAACTTCTTCACTGTGATCATGGTCGCCAACATTGTGCTGGTGCTCCTGATTACGGTGATCGCGGCGAAGCCGGAGCACTACTGGCAGGTGCTGAGGGGTTATCTGGGCATCACCTTCCTGCTCGAAGGGTACCCGGACGCTCTGCCCAAGACCGACGCGCTGGCGCTGTTCAACCAGCCTGGCGGCAGCTTGATGTGGGTCAGCTTCTGGGTGATTGCCGCCGGATTTGGTATGGGCCGGTACGCCGGCCAGGTGACCGGGGTGCTCCGGCCGCCCGAGCGCATCACCGTCCAGGAGCTCAGCTGGGACACGGCGAATCCCGAGGAGCGGCGCAAGATGCGGCAGTGGGTCGACGTCGGGGGCTACAGCCTGATCCTGTGGTGGACGATCATCGGCGGCCTCATCATGACCTACCTCTATTCGGTGGCCGGGCTGGCCTATCTGCACGACGACTTCCTCAGGACCGGGCAGATCCCGACCGGTGTGCAGGTGCCGCTGCAGATGGCGACCGTTGCCCAGGGCGTGCTCGGGCCGATGGCCGGCTGGCTGATGCTGCTGTTCATCATGGTAACGCTGTACGATGCCCAGTTTCCGTTCTACGACACGTACATCGGGCGAACGACCTGTGATGCCATCGCGGTCAGCGGCAAGGCGCGGCGGCCCTATCGTTTCTACTACTTCGTCGTGGTGACCGCAGCGGTCCTGGCCGGGTTCTACCTCGTAACGGTGGCGCAGCCGTTCATCCTGTGGATCGGCGTCGCCATCTCCGCCGTGGTCTATCGCTCGATCGGCGCCTGGCAGATACTGCTGATCAACAACCGCAGGCTGCCGGAGGAGTTCAAGGTCAGCAAGCTCAACACCTGGCTCCTGTGGATTACGGTCGTCACCGGTCTCGGCTCGGTCGGCGTCTGGTCGGTGACCGTCCTGCCGCTCGAGATCGCGAAGCGGTTCGGCAGTTGAAGGTTGCGCTTGCGACGGCGGCAGCCGCAGCACCGCCGCTGCGAGAGCGCGTCGGATGGCTCGGACGTTTTGGCTCCTGCTGATGGTGGTGTGGCTCGGCGCTCTCGGTTATGGCCTCTTTTGGCTGTGGTCGCTCGTTGCGCGCGCGGCGCCCACGAGCGAACTGCTGATGACCGGCGCGTGGCTGATCCTTGGCATGATCGCCTGGATCGTGGCACTCAACATGGGCCGGCAAAGATATTGGGGACGGTGACGGCGCGGTTCGCGCCGGGTGTGTTGAGCCGCCCTGGCTCGGTATCCAAGCTTGGCGTCCTCCGCACCCTTGAGTGGCAGGGAGCGGCGCGGAACGCCTGACCCGTCACCGCGGGGGCGACGCTGCGACCCCGCCCGGCACTCCGGACCGAGCGAGTTCGAAATCGGCCCTCAGTTCTGCGGTGGGGGCAGTTGCGGAGCAGCCACGAGTGTGCGACGAGCGCTCGAGAACACATGTCTTGTCGGTTGGGGTGGGAGTTGGCGGTGCGTACACGGCGGTATCCCCGCGATTCGGGTTGTGATCTCGTGTTCGTGCGCGGCCCTCGCGCGTGCGCTCCGCCGCGCCGTGCCGGAGTTGTCCTTGCCCGACCGGGGTCGCGCGCGTGAATCAAGCGCCCGGGCACGCGCCGCGTGAGCGGACGTTCGCCTTCTATCTCGACCATCTCGAGGGTGGCGGGGCCCAGAAGTCCACGCTCACTCTCGCAGGCGCTCTGGCCGCCCGCGGCCACGCTGTCGAGCTGCTGGTCTGCCGTCCGCGCGGCGCTCTGCGTGACCAGGTGCCACCGGGAGTCGAGCTGGTCGCCTTGGATCAGTCGGCGGTCTGGTCGGGGCGCATGCTCGCGCTGCGGAGCGATCCTGCGCGTCTTGGGGCGATTTTGGGCGGCATCGCGCTGGCGCCCCGGCCCTCGTCAACCCTTGGTTACCTGCGATCGCTCGCAGCAGTGCTCGGGGCGCGCCGACCCTATGCTCTGTACGCCGCGAACACGCACCGAAACCTCGAGGCGCTATTCGCGCGGCGCCTTGCTGGCGTCGACACGCGGATAGTCGTCACGGAGCGCAATGCGTTCCACGACGGCCATCTCCAGCGCGGGTGGTCCGGGCGGTTCCTGCCGCGCCTGGTCCGACGCATGTACGGGCAGGCGGAGGCGGTGGTCGCCGTCTCCGACGGCGTCGCCGATGAACTGGCCCGCTGGAGCGGCCTGCCGCGCGCGCAGATCGTCACGATCTATAATCCGGTGGTGACGGAAGAGCTGATCGCCGGACAAAGGGAGTCGGTCGATCATCCCTGGTTCCAGCCGGGGACGCCGCCCGTGATCATGAGTGCGGGCAGGCTCGGCCGCGCCAAGGACCACCCGACGCTGATACGCGCGTTCGCGCGGGTGCGGCCCGCGCGGCGCGCGCGCCTCGTGATTTTCGGCCAGGGCAAGACCGAGGCGAAGACCGCCAGGAGCGTCGCCGCGCTGCAGGCGCTCGCCGGTGAACTCGGTGTAGCCGACGATGTGGCGCTCCCCGGATTCGTCGCCAATCCCTTCGCTTATATGGCGCGCGCTGCGGTATTCGCCTTGTCATCGATCAACGAAGGCCTGCCGGGCGTCCTCATCCAGGCGATGGCATGCGGCTGCCCCGTGGTGAGCACTGACTGCCCCAGTGGACCCGCCGAAATCCTGTCGGGCGGCCGCTACGGCCCACTGGTGCCGCCTGGCGACGACGCGGCGCTCGCGGCGGCGATCCTCGCGACCCTCGACGCGCCGCCGCCAGCGGCGACGTTGCGCGAGCGCGCCGGCTACTTCTCGGTCGAGCGTGCAGTCGCGCACTACGAGCGTGTCATGCTCGGCGATCCTCGGCGCAGTCGGCTCGCCGGTGACGCTGAGCCATCTCGCGCCGCGGTTTGAGGCGAGACGGCCGGGTGTGCGGGATCTGTGGTTTTCTTCATCCCCGGCCTGACGCGCCGGCGAAGCAGCTGAGCGCCATTGTCGACGCCATGGCGGCGACGCTTCGCCACCGCGGACCGGATGACGCCGGCCGCTGGGTCGATGCTGCCGCGGGCCTCGCGTTCGGCCATCGCCGACTCTCGGTCATCGATCTGTCCGCAGCCGGCGGCCAGCCGATGACCTCCGCCTGTGGCCGCTTCGTCATCACCTACAACGGCGAGATCTACAATTTCCGGGACGTGCGCCAGATCCTGGAGCAGCACGGCCATCCCTTCCGGGGCCATTCCGACACGGAAGTGCTGCTCGCGGCGATCGCCGAATGGGGCATTGAGCGGACCCTGCCGCGCCTGCACGGCATGTTCGCCGTTGCGCTGTGGGACCGCCACGCGCGCCGGCTGACGCTCGCGCGCGATCGGGCGGGCAAGAAGCCGCTTTATTACGGCTGGTGCGACAATACGTTCCTGTTCGCGTCGGAGCTCAAGGCGCTCCATCGCCACCCCGCATTCGACGGGGAGGTCGACCGCGGCGCGCTCGGCCTGTTCGCCCAGCTGGGCTGGGTCCCGGGGCCGTATTCGATCTACCGGCGCATCCGCAAGCTGCCGCCGGGTGCGATCCTCAGCGTCGCTGCCGAGGGTGGCGCGAACGAGCCGCTGATCAAGACGTGGTGGTCGGCGAAGGAGGTGGTGGAGGCGGGCGATCGGGCGCCGTTTTCGGGCAGCTTCGACGACGCCGTGGCGGCGCTGGACGCGGTGCTGGGTGACGCCGTGCGCGAGCGGATGATCGCGGACGTGCCGCTCGGGGCGCTGCTCTCGGGCGGTATCGATTCCTCCGCCATCGTCGCGCTGATGCAGGCCGCGAGCGCGAAGCCCGTGCGCACCTTCTCGATCGGCTTTCGTGAGCCCAAGCACGACGAGGCGCCGTTCGCCAGGGCAGTTGCGGCCCATCTCGGCAGCAGCCACAGCGAGCTCTACGTCGGGCCGGAGGACAGTCTGGCGCTGGTGCCCGAACTGCCGGCAATGTACGACGAGCCGTTCGCGGATCCGTCCCAGATCCCGACCGCCTTGGTTTGCCGCCTCGCCCGGAACGACGTCACCGTGGCGCTCACGGGCGACGGCGGGGACGAGCTGTTCGCCGGCTATCAGCGCTACCGCCGCACCCTGGAGCTATGGCGTCGCCTGCAGCGTTGGCCGGCCCCTGCGCGCAGAGGAATCGAGGCGTTGGCGGGAGCGCTGGATCAGCGTCTGGACGGGCCGAAATGGCTGAGCAAGGTCGCCAGACGCGCCGCCGGCATCGGCGCCGCCGATGCGCTCGACGCGTTCGTGAACGAGCGAATTCGGATGGACCAGCCGGCGCGGCTGGTGCGTGGCGCGAGTGGCGTGTCACATCTCCTCGCCGATCGGCACACTTGGCCGGACCTGCGCCAGCCGGTGCAGGCGATGATGTACCTGGATTTCGCCGGCTATTTGCCCGACGACTGCCTGGTCAAGATCGACCGGGCGAGCATGGCGGCGAGCCTCGAGGTGCGTTGCCCGCTCCTCGACCACCGGGTGGTCGAACTCGCCTGGTCCCTGCCGCTGCCCTATCGCGCAGGCCGGGGTGGCGCGAAACGCGTGCTCAAGGCCGTGCTGGAGCGCTACCTGCCGCGCCCTCTGTTCGAGCGGCCCAAGCGCGGCTTCGGCGTGCCAATCGGCGCCTGGCTGCGGGCGCCACTGCAGGAGTGGGCCGAGACGCTGCTCGACGAGCGCAAGATGGCGCAGGAGGGCTACCTGCAACCGGCAGCGGTGCGGGCGCTCTGGCAGCAGCATCTGTCCGGCCAGCGCGATCGTCCGGAGCTGCTGTGGCGCCTTCTGATGTTCCAGGCCTGGCACGAGCACTGGCAATGCGCGACCGTGAGCCGCACGGCCGGCTCTGCACCCGCTCCCTCACCGATAGCGGGCGAAGCTTATGCCGACCAGGCCGGCGAACCCGCTCAGGCCTGTGGCGATGCGCCGTCGGCCGCTGCTCAGGCGTAGATATTTGCCTTGCCGATGAGGAAAGGGCCATCCCGATGGCCCGACTTCTGCGCCAGATGCCGCGTCGCCCCGGCTGTAATCTCGGCGGGATCGTCGGCCCATGAAGGGCGTCTAAGAAGTGCGGGTCGGGGCCATGGTTGGGGTTGTCTGCAGTTGTTGGACTTTGCGGGTCGACCGACACCTTCTTGGCCGAGAGGGCCAAACGCGAAGCGCCGTAGTACGGTTTGACCTCCTCAAAGGCCAACTCGCCGCGGGTGCCCGCGCATCTAAGCCGCCGCGACAGATTGCAGCCAGCTGACCTGCTCCCCATCCAGCGCTGCCATTCGCTGAGCTCGCGTCGGCGATGGTTCTGCCGTGCAGCGTTCAGCCTCCCTGAGCTGGCAACAGGCTGTTGTGCGGACAACGAACCTGCTAGACAGAGCACGCCGTGATGACTGATGTGAACCTCCCAAAGAGCGGTGGCAGCGCTTCGTCCGACCGGATCTGAACGGCGTCGAAGAGAACAGATGAACGTCATTCCGCTCAGCATTCCGGATGTGAAAATTTTGGAGCCGGAACGGTTTAGCGATCAGCGTGGGTTCGTCTCGGAGACCTATAACCGTCGCACCTTCGCCGATCTCGGAATCGAGCTGGAGTTCGTGCAGGACAACCATTCGCTGTCCCGGTCCAAAGGGACAATCCGCGGGCTGCACTATCAGTCGCCGCCCTTCGCCCAGCACAAGCTCATCCGGGTCGTCCACGGAAGAATTCTGGATGTAGCGGTCGACCTCCGCCAGGGATCGCCGAGCTACGGCCAGCATGTCGCCGCAGTGATCAGCGCCAAAGCCTGGAAACAGATCCTGGTGCCAATAGGTTTTGCTCACGGATTCTGCACTTTAGAGGCGGATACGGAGATCATCTACAAGGTCACCAACTATCATTCGCCCGAACACGACCGCGGCCTCCTTTGGAATGATCCGCAGCTTGGGATCGAGTGGCCGGTCTCGGAGGAGGCGTGTGTCATGTCGCCCAAAGATCGGTGCCTGCCTCGGCTAAGCGAGCTCGTTTCGCCCTTCGCCTACGCCCTCTCAGGTCGCCGCCCCCGGTAGACTGACGTGGCACGGCTGATGCATGGATTTCCCCGCCCATGATCGGAACCCTGTTGGTCACCGGCGGAGCCGGGTTCATCGGCTCGGCCGTCGTCCGCTATCTGCTAGCGGACACGGATACGACCGTGATCAACGTCGACAAACTGACCTACGCCGCGAATCCTGACGCATTGGCGATGGTTGCCGAGAATCCACGCTATCGGTTCGAGCAGGTCGACATCTGCAATCCACGCGCCATCGACCGCCTGTTTGAGGAATGTCGGCCGCACGCGGTGATGCACCTCGCGGCCGAAAGCCACGTCGACCGTTCGGTCGACAGCCCGGCCGAATTCATCCAGACCAACATCATCGGCACGTACACCCTTCTCGAGGCGAGCCTGAGTTATTGGCGCAATCTGTCCGCCTCAGGCCGCGACCGGTTCCGGTTTCATCATGTCTCGACCGACGAGGTCTACGGCTCGCTGGGGGAGATCGGACGGTTCACGGAGCAGACCGCGTACCAGCCCAGCTCGCCTTATTCCGCCAGCAAGGCGAGCTCCGACCACCTCGTGCGCGCATGGTATAGGACTTTCGGCCTGCCGGTGGTGATCAGCAACTGCTCCAACAACTACGGCCCGTTCCAGTTCCCCGAGAAGCTGATACCTTTGATGACCTTGAACGCCCTGCAGCGCCAGCCGCTGCCGGTCTACGGACGAGGCCTGAATGTGCGCGACTGGCTGTACGTCGAGGATCACGCCCGGGCGCTCCTGACCATCATCACCCGCGGCGCGGTCGGCGAGACCTATAACGTCGGCGGCAACAACGAGATGCGCAACATCGATGTGGTCGAAGCGGTCTGCGACCTGGTCGACGAGATGGCGCCCGAGCCCCGCGCGGGCTCCCGCCGCAGCCTGATCACTTTTGTCGAGGACCGTCCCGGACACGACCAGCGCTACGCGATCGACGCTTCGAAGCTGACACGCGACCTGGGCTGGGCGCCGAGCGAGACCTTCGGCACCGGACTGCGCAAGACGGTCGCCTGGTATCTCGCCAATCGGGAGTGGTGGGAGAAGATGCGTCAGCGCTACGACGGCCGTCGGCTGGGTTTGAGTTCCCTACGGTCCACCGGATGACCGCCGACGCGACTGTCCTGATCACAGGTTGCCGCGGCCAGATCGGTCGCGAACTGATTGAGGCGCGGCGCGCAGGCTTGTCGCTGATCGGGCTCAGCCACGTCGATCTCGACGTGACGGATCGGGATGCGGTGCGCCGCATCGTCGACCGCTACCGGCCGATGCTGATCGTCAACGCCGCCGCCTACACCGCGGTCGATCACGCGGAATCGGAGCCGGACGCGGCATTCGCCGTCAACGCCGATGGTCCGGCCCATCTGGCCGAAGCCGCGGCCGCGGCCGGGGCTTGGCTCGTCCATCTCTCCACCGACTACGTGTTCGACGGCGCCAAACCGGCGGCCTACACCGAAGACGATGCGGTCCGGCCGCTGGGGGTCTACGGGGCGAGCAAGGCAGCGGGCGAGCAGGCCGTCCGCGAGCGGCTCGACCACCATGTGATCCTCCGCACCTCCTGGGTGTTCGGCGTACATGGGACGAATTTCGTCAAAACGATGCTACGTCTTGGGCGCGAGCGCGAGCGGCTCGACGTGGTCGCCGACCAGTGGGGCTGCCCCACCGGGGCGGCCGATGTCGCCGAGGCCATCCTCGGCATCGCGCACCAGCTGCTGATCGGCCCGCGCCCGAATGAATCCGGCACCTACCACTTCGCCGGCCACGGCTCGACCAGTTGGTGCGGCTTCGCCCGGGCGATCTTCGAGCGCGCCGCACCGTTTTGGGGCCGCCGCCCGGAAGTGACGCCGATCGCCACCGCCGACTACCCGACGCCGGCGCGGCGACCCGCGACCTCGATCCTCGACTGCACCCGCTTCGAGCGTACCTTTGCTCTGCCGCGTCGGCCGTGGACCGCGCGGCTGGACGTGGTGGTGCGAGAACTCCTCGCGACGCGCCTACCGCCGGAACGGATCGGCCCCTCAACCGGACCATAGCCGTTCGATCTTGGAACGACCTCGCGAGGGTGCTACAAGATCGAGGTTCGGTTTCGGGCGGGCCCGTGCTCCAATGAAAACGGTCAAGGCACCCATGAAGGGCATCATCCTCGCAGGCGGGTCCGGCACCCGGCTGTATCCGATCACCCGCTCGACCAGCAAGCAGCTGCTGCCGGTGTACGATAAGCCGTTGATCTACTACCCGCTCTCGACCCTGATGCTGGCGGGAATCACGGACATCCTGATCATCACCACGCCCCACGACCGGCCGGCTTTCCAGGCGCTGCTCCAGGACGGTCGGCAGTGGGGGCTCAAGCTTTCCTACGCCGCGCAGCCCCGGCCCGAGGGCCTTGCTCAGGCCTTGCTGATCGGCCATGACTTCGTCGGCGGTGAGCGCTGCTGCCTCATCCTTGGCGACAACATCTTTTTCGGCCATGGCCTGCCGGAGCTGCTGCGGCACGCCGCCCGTTGCGAGCGCGGCGCGACCATCTTCGCCTACCGGGTGAGCGATCCCGAGCGCTACGGCGTGGTCGAGTTCGACGGCCACGGCCGCGCCATCAGTCTGGAGGAGAAGCCGCTGCGCCCCCGGTCGAACTACGCCATCACCGGCCTCTACTTCTATGACGGCCGCGCTGCAGATTTTGCCGCTCGGTTATCGCCATCGGCGCGCGGCGAACTCGAGATCACCGACCTCAATCGGTTGTATCTCGAGGATAGGAGCCTGCAGGTCGAGTGCATGGGGCGCGGCTTCGCCTGGCTCGACACCGGTACCTGCGACTCGCTGCTCCACGCCGCGACCTTCGTGCAGACGGTGGAGGAGCGCCAGGGCCTGAAGATCGCCTGCATCGAGGAAGTCGCCTTCCAGACCGGCCTGATCGGCGCGACCCAGCTCCGCCGCCTCGCCCAGCCATTGCGCAACAGCGCCTATGGCCGCTATCTCGACGGCATTCTGCGCGAGCACGAGGCGCTGAACCCGACCGCGTCAACGGCGGCCTGACCCGGATTCGGCGGAAGTGCGATCGGTGGGGTTCGGGAACCCGACAGCCGTGCGGCCGTTTCGGCTCCCGCGGCTCCCTACTTTCAAGACTACTACGTTCCTTCCTGCCCGTGCCGTTCGCCTAGCGTCCGCGGCCCATCGAACGCCAGACCTCGGCGATCGTCGCCTCGATCGGACGGATGGCCGCCCAGTCGAGGTCGGATCGGATTCGCATGCAGTCGAGCACGATGGCGGGGACGTCGATCGAGCGGGCGGGCAGATGCCGGACGGGCACCCGCCGTCCGGTAACCTCCCCGACCAAGCGGATCATCTCGGCCACGGAGCGTCCGATTCCGGAACCGACGTTCCAGATCCGATCCACGTGGCGTCGATCCAGGCAGGCCGCCAGCACCGCGTCGGCGACATCGTCCGCGTCGATATAGTCCCGGACCTGCAAGCCGCCCCCGTAAAGGTCGATCGGCGTGCCACTACGCACCGCACGCAGGGCGATCGAGACGATGCCCTGCGCGTTGCTGTTCTGCCAACGGCCCACCGCATTCGAGACCCGCAGCACGCTATAAGCCAAGCCTTGCGTTCGGCCGACGAAAGCAAGCGCCTGCTCGATCATCAGCTTGCCCAACCCGTAGCCCGAGATCGGTCGGGTCGGCGCGTCCTCGGGCACGGGTGCGCCCGATGTTCGGCCATAGACAGTGCCGCCCGAGGAGATCAGAACGAGCTTAGCGGACCGATTCGTCGCTGCGCACCGCGCAAAAAGGCGGGCGGCCGGGTCGACATTGACCGGGATCTCGCGCCACGGCTCCGCCGCGAAGGTCGAGGGCACGCTGCCGCTCGCCAGATAAACAATCGCTTCGGCTTCGGCCAGCAAGCGGTCGCCCGCGACCCCTGCGAACGCCTCGGCATCGACGACCGGCGCCGTGCCGCCGCCATCTGCCTCCCCTGCCCTGCCGCGCCGGGTGACGACCACCGCGGTGAGGCCCCGATCATGCACCCGCGCGGCAACGTGCCGGCCGATGAACCCGTTGCCGCCGATCAACAGTATCATCCGTAGGCACCCCACTCCGGTGGCAGGCTGCCATAGCGGGATGGCGGACGTACAGGAGTTTGTGTGAGGGTGGTTTAAGTTGAAATATCTGGTGAGATGAGCGACCTGGCCGAAACCAAGGTCCCGAGCCTTCCCACGCCAGAGCACCCCATGCAGTTCACGGGTGAACGCTTTACGCCGGGAGTCGAAGGGGAGATCGAGCACGAGCATCTCCACCGTTATTTATTCGCGCGGCAGCTATGTACGGGAAAAGATGTGCTCGATGTGGCGTCAGGTGAAGGGTATGGGAGTGCGCTGCTCGCTCAGGTAGCACGTACTGTCGTCGGTGTTGATGTAGATGCGGAAAGTGTGCAGTTCGCTAACCAGACCTATGCATCTCACAATCTTTCATATAAGTGCGGCTCCGCGACCCGGATTCCGATTGCGGACGGGTCTATGGACGTTGTCGTCAGCTTCGAAACCATCGAACACTTTGCCGAGCACGAAGCTTTCCTGCGTGAGATTAAGCGCGTATTGAAGGCGGATGGCCTTCTTGTCATCTCCTCACCCGACCGCGATGTGTATTCAGAAGGAGGGCCGACGCAAAACACCTTCCACATAAAAGAATTGGATAAAGAAGAGTTCCATAGACTAATCAAGAAATACTTCAGCTATGTCGAATTCGGCTGTCAGAAAGCCGCCGCAGGGTCGCTGCTTCTGCCTGAGCCCGCCAATGGGACTGATATCCCCGTCCCGATGCAGGTCTTTGACCGGGGATCCACCGGGGAGTTGAAGCAATCGGCGCGAGTCCTGAAGGGGGTTTATCTCCTGGCTGTCGCTTCGGATACTCCGCTACCCCTGATTCGCTGGGGAGTATATCAGGATGTCAGCTATCTTAGACGGCTGATGAGCGATCTTGGTGCAAACAAGGCCGAGGTTAACCAACTCGCGACTGCGCTTGAGGAGAAGGTTGCCGAGACAGCGGCGCGAACAGTCGAGGTCAACAAACTCGCGGCTGCGCTTGACGAGAAGGTTGCCGAGACAGCGGCGCGAACAGTCGAGGTCAACAAACTCGCGGCTGCGCTTGACGAGAAGGTTGCCGAGACAGCGGCGCGGACAGTCGAGGCGAGTACGCTTCGCCATCAGCTCGAGCAGGCACACAAGGAGCTTGCCTCGGCTAAACGTAGTCTGGCCAAGATCAAGCGGTCTTTCAGCTGGCAAGCGACAAGGCCACTGCGGGCAATCATTATCCTCACCAAAAAACTCAGGAAAAAAAAGGCACGGTCCGGCAAGCTGGCTTTCGATGCGAATTGGTATCTCAAGCAGTATCCCGACGTGGCTGCCGCCGGTGTCGATCCGCTTCGACATTATCTCGACTACGGTCGGCACGAAGGGCGCTTCGGTACGGCGCCGCGAGTTGACGCCGAGGTCATGGATAACGGATATGATCCGGCCAAACAGACCGTGGTCGTCGTCTCGCACGAGGCATCACGCACCGGCGCCCCGATCCTGGCCCTGAACATCATCGAGGGCCTGCGCACGAAATACAACGTCGTCGCGATCGTGCTCGGTCGCGGCGACCTCATCGACAGCTTCAGAAGCGCCGCGACGGCGATCATGGGGCCGGTCGGTGACAAATACCGGCTGACGCCCGCGGTGCATCCGCTGGTGCACCGAGTATGCGAGATCTACCGCCCGCGTTATGCAATCGTGAACAGCATCGAGTCGCGCGAAGTGTTGACGCCCTTTGAGCAAGCCGACGTGGCGACGGTTCTCCTGATCCACGAATTCGCCGCATACGTCCGCCCGTTGGGCGACTTGCACGCTGCGATTACCAAGGCCACCGAGGTCGTTTGCTCCGCGCAAGTCGTCTGGGACAGCGTCGTGCGCCAGTTTCCGTCCCTGGCATCACGCCGCGTGCACATCGCGCCGCAGGGCCAGGTCAGTATCCCCACAACTCAATCCGCCGCCGACGCGGAACTCCAACGAATCACGGATGCGCTCCGGCCGGAGACTGCGCTGCCCGGGACGGTGGTCGTGATCGGAGGTGGTTGGGTCCAGATCCGCAAGGGCGTGGACCTGTTCATTGCGGTGGCCGCAGCGGTCCTGCGCGCGGCGTCGTCGACCCGTTTCCGCTTTGTCTGGGTCGGCGGCGGCTATGACCCGATCAACGACCGCGATTACTCAACCTACCTGGCCGAGCAGATCGAGAAGTCGGGGCTGGACGGGGATTTCGTCATGCTGAACGAGGTCTCGCGACTCGAACCCGTGTACGACGAAGCGGACATTTTTCTTCTGAGTTCTCGTCTCGATCCGTTCCCGAACGTCGCGATTGATGCGATGCGCCGCGGAATGCCGCTCGTGTGCTTTCAGGGGGCGTCCGGGGTCGCCGAGGTGCTGGCCCAGCAGCCGGCCTGCCGCGAGCTCGTCGTCCCATACGCCGCAATCGATCTCGCGGCCGCGCGCATCCGGGAATTGGGCGAGAACCCGGCGTATCGCCGGCAGGTGTCCGCCAGGGTCAGGGCGTTCGCCGCGCGAGCGTTCGACATGGATAGCTATCTAGACCGTCTCGACGAGGTCGGCCGGAGCGCCGCCGCCATCAAGCGTCAACAGTTGGAGGATACTGCCACGATAAGAGACGACTCCTGGTTCGACGCCATGTTCTTCAGCTATGTGGACCGCCCGCCCTTACCAAGAAATGTGGCCGTATCAACATTCGTACGCCGCCATGCCAACGGCACGCTCGACCGGCGACCGTGCCCCGAGTTTCATCCGGGTATCTACGTCGAGCGCCATCCCGAGCTGGCGAAGCAGCCCTTCGTCAACCCGCTGGCGCAGTTCATTCGTGAGGGCAAACCGCGGGGGGACTGGTGCATCCCGCTGATCAGGCCAACAAACGGCGTAACACCGCCGAACGCCAAGCAGCTCAAGGTGGCGGTCCACCTCCATGTCTATTACCCAGAGCTGGCCGGGGAGTTCATTCGGGCCCTGTCGGTCAATGACGCATCCTGCGATCTCTTCGTGTCGACGTCGCAGGCCGAGCATGTGCCGTTGATCGAGGACGCGCTCCACCCATACCACGTGAGCCGAGCCGAGATCCGGGTCGTGCCCAATCTCGGTCGTGACGTCGGGCCTCTGCTGACGGCGTTCGGCAACACGATCATGGCGGCCTATGACGTGTTTGGCCACCTCCATACCAAGCGCAGTCTGGCGCTGGGCGACCCACGGATCGGCGAAATCTGGCGTAACTTCTGTCGCGAGCATCTGCTTGGCCCGAACCATCCCATGATGGACCTGATCCTGAAGTCGTTTGCGGAAGATCCTGACCTTGGCCTCGTGTTGCCCAGCGACCCGTACCTCTGGCCGGTTGGCGAAGCGAAGGTCCTGAAGTGTCTGGCAGACCGTCTCAGTCTCGACTCCGCCATTCCGCAGCAGCTGTTCTACCCGCTCGGGACGATGTTCTGGGCGAGAACGGCTGCGCTCGCGCCGCTGTTCGAGCTCGGATTGAGCTGGGAAGACTATCCCCCGGAACCCTTGCCCTATGACGGCACGCTTCTACACGCAATCGAGAGGCTGGTGACCTTGGTCGCCTGTCATCAAGGCTTCAAGATCGCGGCTACCCACGTGCCCGGGATCGGTCGATAGCGGCGGGCCATGGCGTGTCTGCGCGATGCTCGTTGATCTTGCTCCGGTCCAGTTACGTGACGTGGTGAGCCTGTGCCGTCAATTGCGCTGGAACGCGACCGCTTCACGGTGAACAGCCCACGCCCGCTTGATCAAGAGGGCGATGATCACGTTGGGACACTCACTCGATGTATCGACGAACCATGACAGTGCGCTAAAAGATATACTAGGATCCCACCTGGTCGGGTAGACGCCGTAACCTACTCTGACGCGAGATGCCCGTACCCATGAATACCGAAAGGCGTGACTCTGTAAGTGACACCAAGCTGGCCCGGCGAGATCACGGAGAGCAAGTGCTCAGGCCACCGCACGCTCTGCGCTTGAACCGTGGCATAAGATCCGAAGCGAGGTGTAAATGTTTGCGCACTAGCATCTTTAGCGAGCACCTCCAGATCAAGACGTGTATATAGTGCATACAAGCCTGGGAGCAGCGTTTCGCTGCCAGCTCGTGACTGCGCTAAATGAGGTAGCAAATGCCCCGTTGGGCGAGATCCTATGGCGCCAAGATAACCATAACGTGAAATGAAAATGCGGCCGACCTTCTCCAAGCTACCTGAAGGGCTATATAGCGCAGCGCTCGTCGCCATTCCGCTGATCATCGCTTTTTGCATGAGCTATGTCTCCGCGGAGCACCCTGCATATGTTTGGGACTATAGCGCGTATTGGGGTTACTTCAAGAACTACGCACACCTGATCAGCTCGGGCGCTCCGTGGTTTGCGCAGTTCCGGCAAGAGGTCAGCTCACTTGACTATAACCCACTCGCCGCCGTGCTGCTCTATCCGTTCTATCTAATTTCAGGTGACGGTCGGACTTCCTATATCGTCGGGATCTGCCTGCTCTACCTGCTTCCGGTTGTTGTCGTTACTTCCCGGCTTGCCCTGCTCGCGGCGCCGATGACGAACGCCATTCTGATATTCGTGATGGCGCTGACCTACGTCCCGTTTTGGACCCCCAGCCTGCGCGGGATGGTCGACATAGTCGGCCTCATTCCCCTTGGTCTCGCGACGCTCCTGATCTTGAAGACGGATTTCCTGTCCAGGCGATCTATCCGCGATGCCATCCTGCTCGGCATACTTATTTACCTGCCCTTCGTCCTCCGCCGCTGGTACGCCTATAGCATCGTCATTTTCCTGATCCTCGTGTTTGTGTTCGGCGTCATCTGCCGGATGCGAAGCGGCAAGCCGTGCCAAAAGGCCATTGTCTCGACAGCACTCGCACTCGCACTGCCAGGCGTGGTTGCGACCATCCTGCTCCTCGCGTTTCAGCTCGACTTGGTTAAGCGGATCCTGGTGACTTCATATGCCGACCTGAACGCGGCCTACCAGGCAGGTTTCGCTCAGCACCTGACCCTTTTTCCCGGCCGGCTGGGCTGGTACTTCATTCCGATGATCGTGACCGGAGCATTGATCGCGTTCGTCACCCGGAATCTGGTCGCGATGTTCTGCTTCCTGGCCGCCGTCGGCACCTTCCTCTTTTTCATCCAGACGCAACAGCTGGCAGAGCACCATTTTCTGCCGGTGGCATTCTGGCTCTTCCCGGCCTACATCGTGGCCGCGAGCTGGCTGGCGCAATGGCTCACGTTCCTGCCGGCGCCGGCGCGGCTGTTGCCGTTCGTTGCAGCTAGTGCTGCCGTGTTCGTCCTCAGCATTGTGCCCGGGCTCAACAAGGGGGGTCGCTATATCGCACCTTTCGTCCCAAGGTACGCGACCTTTCCGCTGCACCTGGACAACTACAGCGAGTACCAGCGCCTCCTGGCTGATTTGCACACCCTGCTCGGCAAAGACGGCAAGCTTGTCGTCTACTCGTGGGGGATGGAGATTTCGGATGCCCTGCTCGCCGCCCTCGATCCCGCGCTCGAACCGCATATCAGCTACGTCGCGTACTTCGGCCCAGCCGAGCTCTTCCGCATCGATAATTTGCGGGCGGACTATGCTTTGGTGCGCTTCGACGATCTGCGCCTCCAATCCCCAGAGGCGCTCAAGAACGTGACCATTCCGCGCGAGATGATCCTGACGGGAAGGGGATTCGGCGCGGCCTATGAGAAGGTCGGCTCCTACGAGCTCTCCGAAGGCCAAACCGCCGAACTCTTCCGTCGCACGCGTCCGATCACGAGCACAGAGATGAAGCAGTTTATCGACGAGCTGAGGCGCGCATTTGGCGAGAAGTATGCGCAGCGGTACCATAGGAAGATAGACATTCCGCTAGCCATGCGATCCGATGTCGTTGGCGACGTTGATGGGGCGATCTATTCAGTCGGACCCGGGACACTCTCCATTCATCCTGGATTCGACACCGCGACATCGACCACTATCCCCATTAACCCATCGATCAGCGACCCGCCATCTGCTCTCGTCCTTTCGATCTCGCAGCAGTCGCTCCAAACCTGTCCGGCCGCTGATGGCGTAGCTGCGTCAATCAAATTGAGCGATGAAGATATCTGGAGTGGCCCGATCAAGCCCGGCGATGGCGTGTGGGTAAACCTGCCGGCAAAAGGTGGCGATCTGCATATAAAGGTCGAGAAGCGCGGCAAGGCGAACTGCCATGAGGTCGTAGCAACATTCGAGTTCCCAAAACAAAAATCTGCCAGCCACAACGAGGCTAGCAAAGGGAACGATTTAAGTGTATTGAAACAGAATACAAATCCTCCCAAATAAGAGCTTGCAAGCGGCCTGGACCTGGAACCCAGATATTGCAGTTTCTGCGCATGGCCTGGCCCCAAGGTTGGGGTACACTTCTCATGGCGCTTCAATGATCCTGAGCGCCTTGATGGTCATATGGCACGCCCCATCGGGGGCGGTGCGCTCGAATCGCAGGGTCAGGTTGACAGGTTCACCGGCTGCCAGTGCAAAGTCGAAGGGTACCGAGCGCCCGGTGGGAACGTCCACCGTACCATGCACAGTATCGCTTCCGACCTGCATCAACTCCAGGCGCATGCCCGTGCAAGCCTGCGGTTCCAGCAGTACCTTGCCCGCGATACGGATGTGCCCGCGGACCGGGCGCAGCATTGTAAGCGCCAGCGGCCGCGTCATTGGCGGCATAGGCGGTACGAAGTAGAAATTACGTGCGCCTTCCGACGTCACGCTCGTGCCGAAAAGCTGATCCCCTGACCAGTACCAGGCGTCGCGAAACTGCTCCGCTGGCAGGCCCGCCTCCTCGCGCACGCGACGAAACGTGTCGAGGGCAACCTCGATCGACGTCGGCGCGACCCGCCGGTAAACGGTGACTTCCATGCCGCCATCTAGATGAAAGACATGGCCATCGGGGACGAAGTCGCGGGCGATCGGCCAGTCGCGTGTCACGGCATCAATGATGACGCGCACGACGTCCTGCTCCGACGGATCAGCGAGGTGGTATTGAAACGGCTTCGCCACCAAGACCTGGGAGCTGCGCAGGAGGTCCTCGACAGGCAGCGGGTCGCGCGAGTCGATTTGCGGGCTCGGCAGAACCGACAGGCGC
The DNA here is from genome assembly GCA_046732855.1 of Pseudomonadota bacterium. GTDB lineage: Bacteria > Pseudomonadota > Alphaproteobacteria > Geminicoccales > Geminicoccaceae > JBKPNX01. The sequence continues at coordinate 7,853 of JBKPNX010000102.1, read as the reverse complement.
TTCGGCTCCTGGCGCCCGAACAGCTGAGTCTCCGCTCTGTCGACCAGATCGTAATTCAAAAGAACACTGGAGGCGCCGACCAGCGTTGGCTGCGGCCCTTGTCGCAAAGCGCCGACAAGTTGTCGCAGCTCGTCGAAATCGCCGCGCTTGAGCGGCCCTAAGTAGTCCGAGAACAGCATCGTCGGTTCTTGCACCGCGGTATACGCGGATTGCCAGGGGCCGTAGACCAGGAGCGCACCCGCAACTGCGTAAATCAGCGCCGACGCCAGCCATAGTTGCACCCAGATCGGCCGCGCGCGGGCCCGAAGCAGATCGGCGACCTGCAGAACGCCGACAATGGCCAGCAACGGCAGAGCCACGACCACGTGATGGGGCGCGGGCTGACGCGCCAGCCCAAACCAAAGCACCAGCCACATCACGCCGAAGACGCTGAGCGCCGTCATCGGTGCGCAGCGCAGGCGCCCGCGGACAAGACCGACGATGACACCAAAAACCGCCATCGCCAGGAACGGCCTTCCGATCAGATGGGGGAAAGCCTTCAGCAACTCGCCGGGCGGCAGCTGGTAGGAGGCATAGAGGCTTCCGTAGTCGTTCTGCAGGACCATCCCCACGAAGAACGGATTCAACACCATCAGAAAAGCGAGTGCCGCCAGAGGCAGGGCAGTCGCACGCAGCAGGCGTCCGCCCCGGGCGTCGTCCAGCGCGGCGGACCTGCCGTACTCCCGCAGCGTCTCGATCCAGTGCAGACCGACCATCAGAGCCGCGGTCCCGAGCACGGCCAGGCTGGCGTACGCCAGGTGGCGGCGGATAGCGACGGCCGCAGCGACCGCGAAGGCGGTCCACAGCACCGTCGACCACCGCTCGAGCCGCGGGTCGCCCAGCAGAACCGCCAAGCCAGCCAGCAATACCGCGGCGCCAAGCACGTCGGGATATCCCCGCATCACCGTCATCCAGACCGGCGGCACGGCGATAGCCAGCAGCGTGCCGCTCCACTGCGCAGCGCGCCCCAATCGAGGAAAGGCGCGCCGGCAGACCACGCCGATGACCCATGCGTACGGCACCAGATAGAGCACCGCCACCGCGACGATATAGACGAGCCGCGAGCCGTCGGTGAGCGCGATGACGGGCAGCAAAGGCAGCGCAAAGATCAGGTTATACTCGTTGGCCAGGGCGTCGACGAACATGGCGGCCGCGGCCTTCGGATCAGCACGTAGCGTGTCGGCGAGCCGAACCGCGATGCCATGAAAATTGGAATAGTCCCAGAAATAGACGAAGCTCTCCTGGCTCATGTAGGCGCAGGCGAGCCCGCCCACGGCGAGCGCCAACGCGACAATCAGCGGCACGTCCCTTGCCGTCAAGGCGCGAGTCGGTGCGTCTTGATCCGTCGCGCTTCTAAGGAGGATCCCAGTCACTCTCTTGTCAGTGGTGCTCGGCCGGCTCGTGCACATCCCGCGCTGGAATAGAGCGGGTATCGCCTGGATCCGTGCCCCTGGTCACGCTTTCGATGAGGAAGAGCGGCCTCTGCTTTGACTGCATGTAAATGCGCCCGATGTACTCGCCCATGATACCGAGCATGATCATGTTGACGCTACCAACGAAGCACACGACCGAGATGATGCTGGCCCAGCCTGGCTCCGTCCTCATCAAGAAGTGCGATACGATGGAATAGAGCAGCACGGCGAAGCTGACCACTGCTCCAAAGACGCCCACGTACATGGAGACGCGCAGGGGAATTGCGGAAAAGCCGGTGAGCGCATCAATGGCCAAAGTTATCAGCTTGCGGAACGAATACTCCGTCTTTCCAGAATAGCGGACATCACGGTCATAGAGCAGCGGAACCTGGCGAAAGCCGACCCAGCTGATCATGCCGCGGATGAAGCGGTGCTGCTCGGGCATCGCATTCAACGCATCGACGACGCGCCGAGTCATAAGTCGAAAATCGCCGGTGTCGAGCGGCACGTGGACCGCCGACATGCGGTCGAGCAGCCGATAGAACGCCGCCGCCGAGACTTTTTTGAAGACCGACTCGCCCGCGCGCGCGCGGCGCTGCCCGTAAACGACGTCGGCGCCCTCCTCGATCAGCTGCAACATCGGGGTCAGCAGCTCGGGTGGATCCTGGAGGTCGTCATCGAGGATGAAGACGAGCTCGTTCTTGCATACCGTGAGCCCGGCCGATAACGCGAGCTGATGTCCGAAGTTGCGTGTCAGATTGACCACGACCACGTGCGGATCGTGCGCGGCCAGTTCGCGCAACCGTGCGAGCGTCCCGTCCCTCGAGCCATCATTGACGTAGATCAGCTCATAGGCCCTGCCGACTGCCGCCCTGCAGGCGGCGGACAGCCTTCGGTGGAGTTCGTGTACCCCGGCCTCTCCATTGTAGCAGGGTACGATGGCAGAGATGCGCGACATTCGATCTCTTACATCCCTGTGAGCTGTTTGATCCCGCACCCGACGCAAATCCGCTCCTGTCATCGAGGATCGTACCGACCGACCGACGACCTGCGGCGACCGAAACCATCCGGCGGCCTCGTCAGGCGACCTGCGGCCACCTCAGGCGAAGACCACCCATCGGCTGAGAGCATAGAAGGCGATGGCATAGCTGCATATGGCCATCGCTTGGCTCAGCACGCTCGACTGCCCTAGCACCGTCGTGAAAATGACCAGGACACCCACGTTCACGCCGTACGAGACTGCGAACGCCAGGAGATATCGAACGAGCGCGCCGGCGGTACGCCCCTGGTAGCGAAAGGTATACTGGCGGTTCAGTACGAAGCTCAACAGCAGACCGCAACCGTAGCCGACGGCATTTGCGGCCACGTCGCCGAGCTGCAACAGCCAGCCAGCCATCAAAATGACGGCGAACCCGAATACTGTATTCGCGCAGCCGACCAGGGCAAACCGCAGCATGCTGCGGTCGAGCAGCTTCCTAGCAGCTACCGATGACATAGTACTGCGCACCAGCCGGGCACCAGGACAGTTGCGGTTCGAAGCGACGCAATCGGCGCAGGAATGCCGGAAAGAAGAGGCAGAAGCGCCGTTCTAGCGCGCTGAACCCGGCATCGCCCAGCCGTTTGAGCATCGTGCCGGCGGAGATCAGCCGCGCATTTTCATCGAAGGGGCAGGTCTTGACCGCATGCACGGTCAAGGGGTTGAGGGGATTGTGCTCGAAAATCGCGATGGTGCCATGCTCGCGCAGTGTGCGCCGGATTTCCGCGAGCAGTGGCACATGCTCTGCCACGCCGATGTGATGGAACACGCAGGCCGAGAACGCCACGTCGAAGCGGTGCGCAGGGAACGGCAGCGTCGCACCGTTGAATTGCGTGAAGTCGGCGAGATTGCCGAAGCGAGCGCGCGCGAGGTCCAGGCTCTTGCCCGACACGTCGACCCCCACGATCTCAGCATCGGGAAAATGCCGTCGCAGGTGGACGATAGAGTTGCCCACCCCACAACCGAAATCAAGAATGGACCGCGGCTGGCGCGCCGCCCGCTCTCCGAGGGATCTCTCAAGCTCAACTATCTTATATGCTGCGAAAAAGTCCGGCTCCTCGCCGGAGATACGCACGTTCGCGCGGAGGAGCGCTTCGTACTCTGCGGCGAAGCGGTCGAATTCGGACGCGTCCATGGGTTTTCAGCATCCCGCGTTTCCCCCATTCTCAGGTCAAGTCCGCCGCGAAGCAAGTACTCGCGCCGGCGATGTGTGTCCAGTCGGCCCACAGCCCGATTCGCGCGAGCGAAGCTCGGACCGACCGCTGCACAGCGAGGACCAGGCAGGCGCGAACCGCTTGCGACGGCCGCGACGTGCATGCGTTGACGAGTCAGTGGGCCTGGCATCAGACAGGAAGGCTGGGGTGGCTTCGGCACACGATCGGGCGACCCAGGGAAGACGGATTGTGGTCTCGATGAGAAGGTTTCCAATGCGTGCAGATCGTCGTGCCTCGGGTTGTCCTTCGGGCGGGTGCGTGCCACCAGGTCCCGGCGGATTTTCTTGAGCAGCCGTGCGATGGCCTATTGTCCGGTCTGCGGCGGTACTGACTTCACCGATCGCCCCATTCTATGGGACGCTCTGGTCGCGGCGTGGGAGCTTGCTCCGGAGGAACGGGCCTATGTGGACCGACAACAGGGCACCTGCTGCAGCGGGTGCGGGGCCAACCTGCGGTCGGGCGCGTTGGCGGAGGCGCTCCTGGGCGCCGTCGGAGGCACCGGGACGCTCCTCGACTTCGTTGCTACACCGGCCGCCGCTTGTCTTGAAGCGCTCGAGATCAACCAGGCGGGTTCGCTCAGTCCGGTGCTTGCCCGTCTGCCGGGGCATCATCTGGCGAGCTATCCCGACCTCGACATGCAGGCGATGCCGTACCCGGACGAGAGCTTTGATCTGGTTGTCCACTCGGATACGCTCGAGCATGTGCCGGACCCACTCCGTGCACTGTCCGAATGCCGGCGCGTGCTGCGGCAGACCGGCGCGCTCTGCTTTACCGTGCCCGTCATCGTGGGACGGCTCACCCGAAGCTGCGCCGGGCGGCCGCCGAGCTTCCACGGCACTTCTGCGGCCGACAGCGAGGACCTGCGCGTGCACACCGAGTTTGGTGCCGACATATGGACATGGCCGCTCAAGGCGGGCTTTGTCGCCGTCACCGTAACAACCACCGAGTATCCGGCTGCCCTTGCGGTGACGGGCTGGAAGGAGCGGCCGCGGCCGCTTGGGCAGCCTCACGCCGGGGAGGCCTTGGAGGCGCGAAGCGATGTCCCGGCGCTGCAGACCGGTCGGTCCTGGCATGTCCCCGCCAAGCTCCGCCTGCTGTCAGCATTGTTTCGTCGCTGAGTTCCGACGGACGCCTTCATCCGACCGGGGGCAAGGGTCAGGTTTGCCAACTAACCACGCAGCCTGCCACCACCGCCGGTCAGGTGTGGCGCTGTAATGGGTGCGGCTATCTAGATTAGGAATTGCTCACGATGTTGTTATGAGTCTCGCCCGCCGAAGCGCCGACCGCGCAGCGCTCGACCACGTCCGACAGCGGGTCCTCCGCAGCCGCGCTTTCGAATCGGATGCGAGCGTCGGTCTAAGGCACGAAAGAGACGATAGGCCCGTGCGTCCTACAAGCGCGCATGCTTTGCGCGAACTGTCCGGGTGGCGCCGATATCGAGAGTATCAGGTCTGTCCCGAAGCTTTGCATACCCACAGAAACTTCCGCTCGAATACTCGTCCAACGATCGGTATCCCAATCTCTTGTCGGCGCGAACTTGCGCTTGGCCTTTTCGCTCTTCTCCTGCCGATCCGGCCAGCGCCGGCAAGCCCTCGTGTGAGGACCTCCATCGCCGGTCGAGCCTTTTTGCGGTTGTCCACGCCGTTCGAAGCAGGGCCGTCTTGCTTCACCGGGCGAGGCCTGCGCAGGTCTCTGATCGACCTGTCGCGATTGGCGCCCACACCGCTCCTCGGCTAGGCGATTCGCTCCGATCAAGGCCCGCCGCAGCTTGACAAGCCCGCGCGCTTGCCCTTCGCCAGGTCGCAGAAAGGCTGCGTAGCCGTCAGCCTTGGTGACACACCGTATGGGGGGATTCCAGGGAGAAGGCGCGTCCCCTGGTGACTGACGACAGGTCAGTCTGGACCCTGGTAAAAGATGATCGGCCTGATCGCACGCGCTTCTGGACGCTGCGCCGCATCGTTATTCCCGAAATTCGTCGAAAATGGATCTGCGCGTCTCACGCTGGTCTCGTTGGTGTTGCGCGGCTCCTGCCCAGGCTCAAGTCAGTGTAATCTGATCATGCCGAGTCGATTACGTCGTGCAGCGCCGACAAGATTGGTCGACCGTCGGGCTTGGTGCGCGGCCGAGTGGGTGAAAACTGCGGCGCTGGTCGGCGGTATTCGTTCGGACCGCAATGAGGTGTGACCGGCGGAAGGATCGGTGCCGTCGCCTATTGCGTCTCTACCCCGCTGACATATAAGCTATTCCAGGCGCGGCCGACCAGCGTGGACCCGCGCGGTCGGACGCCAGCCGAAAACCATGGGAGCAATGGCCGCCGATTCTCAAAAAGGCAAGTACGATAACAGAGATCGCGCCGGGTCGTAAGGACCAGGCAGGACGAGGCGGAACCTGCCGGGGCGCGCGGAGGAGGACGCTGATCGTGATTCGGGAGTTGTTTGGCGATCCCAGCGCACGGGGCTTCGGAGGTCATTTCCGGAAGCAAGAGGCCGCCTTTGCCGCGAGGCCGCCGCCGCAGGAGCGGTACGCAGTCGTCAATCGCGACTGGTCTCGCGGGTCCACGATTCCATCGGGCTCGCTCGCGACGAGGGCTTCGGCGGTGCGTCGGGCCAAGTTGTCTGTCGCCATGGGCACCTACAACGGCGGGCCCTATCTGCGCGAGCAGCTCGACAGTATCGCCGCCCAGACGCAATTGCCGGATGAGCTGGTAGTGTGCGACGACCACTCGACCGACCGGACCGTGGCGATCCTGGAAGACTTCGCCACCACCGCGCCATTTCCGGTGCGGGTCTATATCAACCCGAAGAACCTCGGCACGGCCAAGAACTTCGAGCGCGCGATCGGGCTTGCGACGGGCCAGGTCATCGCGCTCGCCGACCAGGACGACGTGTGGTACCCGCACAAGCTGGAACGCCTGGAGACGGAACTTGCCAGGTCCGAGCGCATTGGGCTGGTGTTCTCGGACGCCGACGTCGTCGACGACCGGCTGCGCCCGCTAGGTTACCGGCTTTGGGAGGCCCTGCGCGCCATCGAACGGAACAGACGGCTCCTCGAGCGCGGTCGCCCGTTCGAGGTAACCGGCTGCACGGCAGCGTTCCGAGCGGACCACAAGGATCTGGTCATACCCATTCCAACCGAGTGGTTGCACGACGCCTGGGCCGGGTTCCTGATCGCGGCGGTCGCCGACATCGCGCGGATCGACGAGCCGCTGCTCGCCTATCGCCAGCATGCAGCTAATCAGTGCGGTCTCGCGCGGTACCGGCGAGAGAAGTACGGCGCGGTCCAGCGACACCGGAAGCCCACCGCCGAAAAGCTTCGGCAAATCGAGTCCCAGGTGGCGCGACTCCGGGCGGCCTACCATCGTCTCGAACGAAATCGGGACCGCTTTCCGACCCAACACGGCCACCTCGGCCTCCTCCGCGGCGCGATCCGCCACGCCGAAATGCGGGCCGCCATTCTGCGCGAGGCCAGCTTCGCGCGGCGCGTGCTGATGGCGTCCTGGGAGCTCGCCACGCTCCGCTACGTCCGGTATTCAGGCGGGTTCCGGCAGTGCCGTAAAGACGTGATCGTCAGAAGATAACCGTCGACGCGGGCGAAACTGACTGCCCGCGAGCCTGGTAAACTGCGGCCGCCTCTGAAGGGGCTCTCTGAGCCGGCGCAAAACCGCCGAAATTGCAGGCCGCCCAGAATGCGGTCGCTGCGCGCCAGCGACCGGTCCCAGACGCGAAGTATCATGGATTTGCGACTGCCCGACGGGCCGAGGAGCGGAAGGATCTCCGGCACCTAGGATCATTGAGACCCGGGGCGAGCCGCGACTGCTGAAGCCGGTCCTCGTCGTCGGCGCACATGTCGAAGAAGGCGCAGTCCGGCACGAGCTGATCGAGGTACGCGTTGCAGCCCGACGGGATGCCCCGCGCCCGGACTCGTGGTCATAGCTCACCGAGAGGCCCGGAGAACGGCCGTCTCGCGGATCGCCCGCGCCTCGACACTGCGCTCGGTATGACGATCACGACCTCGATGCGGGCGGCAGATTGCGGGCGAAGCCCTGGGCGGCGACGCCGACGAGCAGCGCGCGACCTCCTCGGGCCGGCGATGCCTGCAGGCGCAGACGGTGACAAGGTTCGGCCATGCCGGCGGTCGGCGGCTCCCCTGTAG
>JBKPNX010000101.1:0-8319 GCA_046732855.1 Pseudomonadota bacterium | reverse complement strand
GATTGGCCGCCTGCGCCTTGGCCGTACTCCTGGTCGGCGTGGGCGCGACGTCGGCCTTGGTGGCGCGCGCCGGGGTGTGTGCCGCACTCTTGGCGTCGGCCGGCCTCGCGTCTGGGTCGGGCGGCATCGCGCCCTCCGGCGCGTCGTCCTCGGTCTCGACGCCGATCGCCTGGAGGCCGGCGCGCGTGATCCGGAGCGGTGGCGGGTCGTCGCCGCGCGGCGCGCCCTGATGATCGATCAGGCCCTTGGCCTTGAGGCTGCCGAGGACCTTGTCGACCGCGCCGCCCTTGATCTTGAGCGTCTCGGGGAGCGGAAGGACCGCACCATCGTCGCGCTGGGAAGCCGCACTGAGGATGACGACCTGGGTGTCGCTGAGCTTGGTCATGGGATGATCTCCGTTGTCGGAGAGCACCAGCGCTCTCCTATGACGCCGAGCCCCGGCGGCCGGAGCCGCGCGGGGCGGGTGCCGGAGATCGAGAGCGCTACGCGGCGTGCTCGCCCTCGTTGAAGGCTCGGTCAGTGATGCGCTTGAGCAGCTCGGCGTAGTGCGCCAAGCCCTCGGCGTGGCTCCATGTGATCTCGTCTGGGCCGTAGTTGAAGTGATCGTCGCTGAGCGCCTGCAGCCGAGTAAGCATCGCGTCGATCTCGGCCTTCTCGGAGACGAAGGCGGCGAGCGCCTGCTCGTTCGACTTGGCGATCTGGTTCTGCAACCTCGGGCTCATCTTCGGGATCCGCATCGGCAACTTTGCTGAGCCCATGAACGCTCTGATCGCCAAGCATATCAAGCAGAAAAGACGATTAGATTCAGTGACTTAGGACTTGACATCCGGGCCGATGTATGGATGCGCGTGACCAGTAATCGGGAGCTCGCCCGCCAGCTTGGGGTCAGCGAAACGGCGGTGCGTCGGGCGGAGAAGGCCGGTCGCATCCGCCGCGAGACGGACGGCGCCTGAGGCCTCGCGAGAGTGAGGGCAGCCTGGGCCGGCAATACCGATCCAGCGCAGCAGCGGACCGAACACCGAAGCCGGCGAGCGGTCCGGCATGTAGTGAAGCCGGTGCCCGAGTCAGCCCTGGGGGCGGTGCGCGACACTTTGCGCGAGCACGGCGAGCCGATCGCCGCCGGCGCGATGACCTTCATGCAGGCGCGGACCGCGAACGAGGTCCTGAAGGCCCAGGAGCGGCGCGTTCGTCTGCAGCGCATGAAGGGCGAGCTGGTCGACCGGGCCAAGGCCGTGGCGCAGGTGTTCCGGCTCGCCCGCGACGAGCGCGATGCGTGGGTCAACTGGCCCGCGAGGGTGGCGGCAATGATCGCAGCCGAACTCCAGGTGGATCCGCACAACCTTCACACTGTCCTCGAGCGTCATGTCCGGGATCACCTCGCCGAGCTCGCCGAGGTCCGGCCGAGCCTGCGCTGATCATCGCCAACAGGAGCTCGGATTCATGGTGAGGGCATTGCGCCACCCGTTGCTGATCGACACGGCGGAGGTGCTTGCCGACGCAATGCGCTACGTCGCCATCATGCTGCTCGTGCTCCAGCTGCTGCGGCAGCTCGCGAGAATCGCGCTCTGAAACGACAAAAGTAAACCACGAGCGCGCTGGCGAGTGAGGCTCAAGCCCGGGCTGCGCGGGTGAGCTACTGGCGGGAATCAGGGGAGCTTCCCGCTTTTGCAAGCGGCAGAGTCATACGGCAGATCAGGCCTTCCTTGCGCCAGTCCAGCTCGACGCGTCCCTCGTGCTGGTATTGGATGGCGTGGGTGAGCGTGGTGGTACCGAAGCCAGCGACTGCCGGGGCGGCGTCCACCTCTGGTCCGCCATCCTCCTGCCAGACCAGGCGGAACTCGTCGCCGCTCTCACCCGCCTCGACGCGCGCCCTGAGCGTGATCCGACCGGTTGGACTGGCAAGCGCGCCGTATTTGGCGGCGTTGGTGGCCAGCTCGTTGAGCGCGAGGGCAAGCGTGAGCGCGAAATCAGGATCGAGCCGTAGGTCTCGGACGTCGAGGCGAATGCGGTCGCCATCGCCCAGATATGGCTCCAGCGCCGTCTGCACCAGGGACGCCAGGCGTGCCCATTTCCAATCCTCTGCGATCAGGGCGCTATGGGCGGCATTGAGCGCCTTAAGGCGGCCACGAAACACCTCGATGCACTCGGCCGCCGACGTCGCCTTGGAGGCGCTCCGCTCGGCGAGGACTTGCACGACGGCAAACAGGTTCTTGACGCGGTGGGAGAGTTCCGCAGTCAACATTCGCTGGCGCTCTTCAAGCCGCATTCGCGCGGTGATGTCGCGCGCGATCTTCGAGGCGCCGATGATCAGACCGGTCTCATCGCGGATCGGCGAGATCGTCAGTGCAATGTCGACCAGACTACCGTCCTTGCGGCGCCGGACCGTTTCATAGTGATCGATCTTTTCGCCGCGCCGGATGCTCGCCAGGATGGCCGGCATCTCGTTCACGCGATCGGGTGCCGCCAAAATCGCGATCGGGCGCCCGATCATCTCCTCGGCAGTGTAGCCGAACAGCTTTTCCGCGGCGGGGTTCCAGCTAGTGACGATGCCATCAAGCGTCTTGCTCACGATCGCGTCGTCTGAGGACTCCACGATCGCAGACAGCCAACCGGCTATCAGTCGCTCAGATGTTACCGTGGATATCGCTACCATCGGCGCTCCAAGGGCGTGGCGCGCTAGGCCTCACCGAGGATGTAAAGGCTTTTGCTGGGAAAATGTAAGACGCTCTTTCGGCGACCCCAAGGCTTACCGCCGGAACCTTTCATTAACGATCCGTTATCTGACCTGGGGCGACCACTCAGGGCAGCCCTGTACACGTCGGCAGCACCTGATGAAGCCCCTGCGCATCGCAATCGCCGAGGATAACTGGTTCATCGCCGAGTATGTCTGCAGCGAGCTTGCCGCTCTGGGCCACACGATCGTCGGCCGAGCAAGGACCGGCGAGGAGCTGATCGATCTGGTCGCTCACGAGCGCCCAGATCTCGTGTTGGTGGACATCCGCTTGGCAGGCGAAAGCGACGGCCTGGCGGCCGCGAAGGAAATCCAAGAGCGTTTCGAAATACCGGCGATCGCCGCCACCGGACATCTTACCTTTGCCGAGGCCGAAGCGGCGGGACTCTTGGGCATTCTCGGTAAGCCGTACACTTCGTATGCCTTGCGGGCGGTCCTCGACGGCGCGGCAGCATGGCTGGACGGCGGCTCGAGCAGACCCTTTCTGAGGCGCTGATTCCGGCGGCAGGCCCGTTTGCCGCGTTGAGAGCCGCACCGGGGTCCACCTGTTCTGAAGCAGCATGGAGAGCTACGACGGCGCCGATGCGATTGAGCGCGCGTGGCGGGACGGCCTCAAGCCCGACCCGCTGCTGACGGTCTCAGAGTGGGCCGATCGGTACCGGGTGCTATCGCAGCGGGCCTCATCCGAGCCCGGACGCTGGCGCACCGAGCGCACGCCGTACCTGCGCGAGATAATGGGCTGCCTGTCGCCGGCGTCACCCGTACAACGTGTCGCGCTGATGAAGGGCGCGCAGATCGGCGGCACCGAGTGCGGTAATTGTTGGATCGGCTACGTGATCCACCAGGCGCCGGGGCCCATGATGGCGGTGGCGCCGACGGTGGAGCTGGCCAAGCGCAACTCGAAGCAGCGCATCGATCCGCTAATCGAGGAGAGCGAGGTCCTGCGCGAGCGCGTGAAAGAGCGGCGCTCGCGGGACAGCGGCAATACGGTGCTCTCCAAGGAGTTCCCGGGCGGGGTGCTGATCCTGACCGGCGCCAACAGCGCGGTGGGCCTGCGCTCGATGCCGGCGCGCTATCTGTTTCTCGACGAGGTAGATGGCTATCCGGGCGACGTCGAGGGCGAGGGCGATCCGATCCTGCTGGCAGAGCGACGGTCTGCGACGTTCCAGCGGCGCAAGATCCTGCTGGTCTCGACGCCGAAGACAAAGAGCCTGTCGCGCATCCAGCGCGAGTACGAGGCGAGCGACCAGCGGCGGTACTTCGTACCGTGCCCGCATTGCGCTGAAGACCAGACGCTGGAGCTCGAGCACCTGCGCTGGCCTGAGGGCCGGCCGCGGGAGGCCGAATATGCCTGCGCGCGTTGCGGCGCGCTGATCGGCGAGCGGCACAAGACATGGATGCTGGAGAACGGCGAGTGGCGCGCGACCGCGGCTGGCGATGGCCGCACCGCAGGCTTCCACCTGTCGAGCCTCTACAGCCCTGTCGGCTGGTTCAGCTGGGCGGACGCCGCCGAGATGTACGAGCAGGCGCAGAAGACGCCCGACCTGATGAAGGGCTTCGTCAACACGGTGCTCGGGCTGCCGTTCGAGGAGGAGGCCGAAGCGCCGGAGTGGCAGCGGCTGTACGAGCGCCGAGAGACCTGCCGCATTGGCGTCGTCCCCGATCGCGGCTTGTTCCTCACCGCCGGTGTGGACGTGCAGAAGGACCGGATCGAGGTCGAGGTGGTCGCCTGGGGCCGGGGCAAGGAGAGCTGGTCGGTCGACTACCAAGTGATCGAGGGTGATACCGCGCGAGCCGAGGTGTGGGCGAGGCTGGACGCGGTGCTCGAACGGGACTGGCCGCACACATCGGGGCACACGGTGCCCATCCGGGTGATGTGCGTCGACGCCGGCTACGCGACGCAGGACGTCTATGCCTGGGTGCGGCGGCACCCGCAGGCGAGCTGGGGGCCGGCCGGAGCTGCTGCCCGGCAGCCGCGTATCGCTGTGGCGGTCAAGGGGCGTGACCAGGAAACCGCGTTGCTGCTCTCGGTCTCGCGCGCCGACGCTGGCGGCAAGCGCCGGGGACTTCGAGTCTGGTCGGTCGGCACGCCGGTCGCGAAGGGCGAGCTGTACCGCTGGCTGAAGCTGGAATGGCCGACCGAGGAGGCGCTCGACGAAGGAGCGAGCTATCCGCCTGGCGCCTGCCACTTCCCGCAGTATGGCGAGGATTACTTTAAGCAGCTCACGGCGGAGCGGCTGGTGACCCGCATCGTCAAGGGCTTCCCGCGTGGCTCGTGGGAGAAGGAGCCGGGGCGGCGCAACGAGGCGCTCGACTGCCGGGTCTATGCCAGGGCGGCCGCGGCAATCTACGGGCTCGACCGTTTCCAGGAGCGCCATTGGCGGCGGATGGAGGAAGCGCTGGCACGGACAATTGAGCCTAACGATTATGAGCCGGCATCGCCACGGGCGCCCGTCGTGCGTCCGCCGGCGCGGCAGGTGATCCACAGCGGTTACATGGCGCGCTGATATGGCCACGGTCGCCGAGCTGGAGGCGCGCCTGGAGGCGCTGAAGGCCCAACGCGACAGTGCGGTGGCGCGCGTCTCCTACGACGGTCGATCCGTGGAGTACCGCGGCACGGCTGAGATCGCCCGCGCGATCGCCGAGCTCGAGCGCGAGCTTCAGACGCAGCAGGGGAAGACTCCCGTGCGGCAGATCCGGGTCTACACCTCAAAGGGCCTCTGAGCATTGAACCTGATCTCGCGCATCGCCGGAGCGGCGCGGCTCCTGGCCACGGGCAAGCTCGCCCAGAGCACAGGCTTCGAGGGCGCGCAGATGCAGCGCCGCCTACTCGCCTGGCGCGCCGGCGGCGAGAGCATCAATAGTCTGATCCTCCAGGGCGGCGAGCTGCAGCGGGCGCGCGCCAGGCAGCTGGTCCGCACAAACCCCTATGCCTCGAACGCAGCAGCGAGCTTCACCGCGCATGCCGTCGGCGCCGGGATCAAGCCGTCCTCGCTGGTAGAGGACGGCGCGCTCAAAGACGAGATCCAGCGCCTCTGGCTAGCCTGGACCGATGAGGCTGATGCCGATGGCCTGACCGACTTCTACGGTCTCCAGGCCATGGCCGCGCGCGCGATGTTCGAGGCCGGGGAGTGCTTCCTCCGGTTCCGCCCGCGCCGCCCGGACGACGGGCTCACCGTGCCGCTGCAGCTGCAGATGCTGTCCTCCGAGCACCTGCCGCTCGGCAAATGCGAGACTCTGCCCAACGGCAACGAGATCATCTTCGGCATCGAGCTGGACCGGATCGGACGCCGGGTCGCCTACCATTTCCATCGCACCCACCCGGGCGACGTGCGCCAGCGCGGGACCGGCGAGCTGGTGCGGGTGCCGGCGGAACTGGTCTGCCACCTCTTCCAACCGATCGCCGAGGGGCAGATTCGGGGCGTGCCGTGGGTGGCGCCCGCCATGGTCCGGCTGTGGCTGCTCGACCAGTACGACGATGCCGAGCTCGACCGGAAGAAAGTCGCGGCGATGTTCGCGGGCTTCGTCACCCGGCCCGGGCCCGACGACGTCATGGGCGAGGACAGCGCCCAGAAGGATCAGGACGGGGCCGCGCTGATCGGTTTGCAGCCCGGGACCATGCAGCTGCTGCTGCCAGGCGAGGACATCAAGTTCTCCGATCCAGCCGACGTCGGCGGCAGCTACGAGGCGTTCCAGTATCGCACGCTGCTGGCCTGCTGTTCCGCTATGGGCGTGCCCTACACCAATGTCACGGGTGATCTGCGCCAGGCCAACTACTCGAGCCTGCGCGAAGGCAAGCTCGAGTTCCGGCGCCGCGTCGAGCAGTTCCAGCACGGCACGCTGGTGTTCCAGCTGTGCCGCCCGGTGTGGCGGCGCTGGCTGCGCGATGCCGTGCTCTCGGGTGCCCTGGAGCTGCCGGGCTTCGCCGCCAACTCGGCGCCGTATCTCGCGGTCAAGTGGATCCCGCCGAAGTGGGACTGGGTCGATCCGCTCAAGGACCGCAAGGCCGAGATCGAGGCGATCGAGGCGGGGCTCAAGTCGCGCTCCGACGTCATCGAGAGCGAGGGCTACGACGCCGAGGAGGTCGACCGGCGGATCGCTGCCGATCACGCGCGCGAGCAGGAACTCGGGCTGGAGTTCGGCCGGCCGGCAACCGCTCGGGTGGAGCCGGCGGTCGAGGTCGAGCCCGAGGATCGCGAGCGCCCCAATCAGAGCGAGGAGCAAGCGGCGTGAAGCGCTGGTACGAGTTCCGCGCCCAGGCAAGGGGCGCCGAGATCGTGATCTACGACGAGATCGGCGCCTTCGGCATCCCGGCCAAGGCGTTCCTCGACGAGCTGAAGGCGCTCGGGCCCGTCGCCGAGCTCACGGTCCGGATCAATAGCCCGGGCGGCTCGGTGTTCGACGGCGTCGCGATCTACAACGCGCTGATGCGCCACGATGCTGCGATCACCGTCTGGATCGACGGGATCGCCGCCTCTATCGCAAGCATGATTGCAATGGCGGGCGACGAGGTCGTCATGCCCGAGAACGCCATGCTGGTGTTGCACGATCCCTCAGGGCTCGTCGTAGGCACGGCCTCGGACATGCGCGCCATGGCCGAGGCGCTTGATCGAATGAAGGCCGGCATGGTCGCCGCCTACCGCGACAAATCAGGCCGCGACGAGGCCGAGATCGAGGCGCTGATGCGCAACGAGTCCTGGCTCTCGGCCGGAGACGCGATTGCGCTCGGTCTGGCCGACCGGGTCGAACAGCCGGTCCGGATGGCCGCCCGCTTCGATCTCTCCCGCTTCCGCAACCCGCCGCCGCAGCTCGCGGCGCTCCTCAGCAGCTCCACCCCGCAGGAGGACCTGATGTCCGATGCTCAGAAGACCCGGCCGCGCAAGCCCGACGCGGTCGAACCCACGACAGCCGGTGCCGTTGCGACCGAAGCGATTACCGAGCAGCTCGCCGCGGCCGCGGGCGACCAGCCAGCCGAGGCCGCCCCGCCGACCGCGCAGGTGATCGACCTGGACGCGGTCCGGGCGGACGAGCGCAGGGCGACGCTCGCCTATGTCGCCGAGGTGCACGAGCTGTGCGCTCTCGCCGGGCGGGGTGACCTCGCCGCCAGCTTCGTCGCCAAGGGGACGCCGGTGGCTCAGATCCGCCGCGCCCTGCTCGAGGCGCGCGCCGCCGAGGACGAAGCCACCGCCATCCGCAGCCAGATCAGGCCGGCATCGTTCGAGCCCGCGCAGCCTGCAATCGACACCGCGGCTATCTATGCCGCCCGCAACCAGAACGTCCGTTGAGGAGACTGGAATGCCCGTGCTTACTGAAGGCCGGTACGCCGGCGAGATCGTCGTCTCCGAGGGTAACGGAAGGATCTCGCGCGAGGCCATCACCGTGCTCTCCGGCCAGAACCTCACGGCCGGCGCGATCCTCGGCAAGATCACCGCGAGCGGCAAGTACAAGGCGCTCGATCCCGCCGCCGCCGACGGCTCCGAGGTCGCTGCCGGCATCCTCTACGATGCCGTCGACGCCTCGGCCGCGGATACCGAGGGGGTCGCCATCGTCCGCCTCGCCGAGGTCAACGCCGCCGAGCTGGTCTGGCC
>JBKPNX010000100.1:0-20026 GCA_046732855.1 Pseudomonadota bacterium | reverse complement strand
ATTTCGCGCAGCTCCTCGGCGAGGCGCTCGTCATCGATCTCCAACTCGAGTTCTTCGTCAAAACTGTCCTGAAGCTCGGCCGCGACCCAGGGCTGTTCCTTCGACCGGCTCAGGTCCTTGTTCATCTCCCTCTCCCGGATGGGTCGGCCGCTACCGGCGCCACCTATCACCTGATCCATGTCCTCCTCGCGAGCGCCACAAACGAATGGGACCTCGCGGTCGTGCAAGCGGAGCTTCGTGCCCTCACCACAGTAGAGCGGCCGCCGCAGCCTACCCGCGAATGGACGCCGCCGCCGCTGCAAGCGCGCGCCGGAAGCTCTCAGTTCGCGCCATCATGTGCCTTCCGCAGCAAGCCCTCGAGCGTTCATCGCCCGAAGCCGCCTGGACATGACCCGCATCAGCTGGAGCGCGAAAAACGGCGTCTGGCAAACCATGAATTCGAAGCGGCGAGCATCGACCGGCGCGGCTTCACAGTCCGTCTCCGCCACCACGCTGGCACCCCGCGGACCGGCGTCGACCAACGCCATCTCGCCAAAGGCGTCCCCCTCTTCGACGGTTTCCAGCAGCCGATTGCGGATCCTGATCTGCGCTCGACCGGCTGTCAGGATAAACATGCGGTCACCATAGTCACCCTCTTTGAGAATCACGTCACCGGCCTTGTATCGGACCCGCTCGGCCGACGCCGAGACCAACCGCGCAAAGTTCTGGTGCTGGGTCATTGTTCCCTCCGCCCACTGCGTATTGAGCCCATTGGTTGCCCTTCCGCATCAGGACGATGCCAGACGTGGGCACTGCGCGGCGTTAGGGCGTCGTTGCTGCCGCCGATACCGCCGCTGGTGACGGCGATCTGTGCGGCGTTCCAGCGCGTGAGGCAAGTCTGCGAGATCTGAACTGAAGCGCCAAATTGCGTGGAACGCTCCTGCTCTGGCCCCATCTCAGTTCCCACCGGCCGCCAAATCCACGATCAGGGTGAGCATACCGATTAGTTGCGGAGGCGATCGTGCGGCCGGGTCATCGGCTTCGATCGCGGTGTCCACTGGCAGTTTCTCAACATGCGTTGGACGCCCCGGGGTCCAACAGGCCGTGCAAGGCGACTGCCAGAACGAGCGCCGCACTGCGCACGGCACCCCCAGCACCCTGATCCTGTGTCATAGTGGTTCTGCGATTTTGCCCTATCCGAGAATCATGACAATTCGTTGACAGTGGAGCACTGCCGCCTCAGCGCACGGCGAGGTGCCCACGCAGCAGGAGCAAGCGGCTCGCCTTCGGTCCCATTGGCCCTCGTCATCGGCGGCCGAGTACACGACCTCGCTGCACACGGTCAGCCGGGCGGCAGCATGCACACCACGGCGGCTTGAGACGCGTGCGCGACCGCGCTCCATCGTGGTGCGGCTCAGTCGATCAGGATGTGCAAACCGACCGGGCTACGTCACCAGTCGACCTGAGCGCGCACGCCGCCGCCGTAGATCAGGTTGTTGTCGCCGTCGGCCGCAGCATCGCTGTTCTCGGCGTCGAAGACCTGGGTAATGGCGCCATCGAGCATGAAGCGGATGTAGTTGTTCACGTACCAGTTGACGCCGCCGATGTAGCTGATCTGCTCGCCGCCTTTGACGCCCTCGTTGTTCAGGTCGATATAGTCGGCGCGCGCGCCCACCTCCCACGCGCCGGGGCCGCCGTCCTGCAGCGGACGGACGACCTTGACGCGCTCGAACACGCCCCTCTTGGGGTCGTAGTTCCGGTGTTCGCCGGTCAGGAAATAGCTGGCGCTCAGATAACCGCCCCACAGGTTGTTGGCATCGTCCTCGCCGTGCTTGCGCTGCAGGAACGTGTTCGCGGCCTCGCTCTGCAGCGAAAACGGGCCCTGTACCCAGGCGAACTCGGGCCCGACCCACACGTCGCTTTCCGAGTCGTCGATCGTCCCGGTGTCCACGCTGCGCGTGCCGGTGAAGTGGAAGAACGGTCGCTGACGGTACTGCGCCTGGCTGTCGAAGGTGTCGTTGTCGAAGTTGCGATACCGTGCCGAGGCGCCGACGTGGATCACCTGGCTGCTGTTCTCTTCGCGGTCCTCAGGATTGGGGAAGAAAGCGTAGTGAGCGCGGGCGGCGAGCGCGTAGCCTTCGTTGTTCTGCACGTCGGCTGCGTTCTGGCCGAACAGGCCGGCGTCGACGCCCCAGGCGCCCTGCCCGATCTCGCCGCTCGTGCCGCTGCCCAGACCGATCTGATAGTCGAGCTCGAACGCGTCGACGATCGCCGCGCGTTCCATGAACGTGATGAACCGGCGACTGGTCAGCTCCTCGAGCGAGTTCGGGGTCTTGTACTGACCGACGCGGATGTAGGCAGGCTCGACGAACTCGCCGCTGTACTCGAGATACGCATCCTTGATGTCGACCTCGTCGTTGCCGAAGTCGGTCTCGAACTTGAACTTCCAGCCCTTGTAGAAGTTGGCCTCGAGGCCGAGGCGCGCGGAACGGAGCTCGGTGGCGTTGTCGTTCTTGTAGAAGTCGTCGTCGTCGCCGAGCGCGCCGCCGTCGACCAGCAAGCGGCCGAGCACGTGCACCGACCAGCTGCCATCCTTGCTCGAGAAGGTCGGCCCCGGCCCCCACTTGACCTTGATGTCGGGGGATTCCTTCTCGGCCTTCTGCACCGTCTCCGTGGCCGTGTCGGCCTTTTCCGTAGCCGTATTGGCTGTCTCAGTGGCCGTGTTTGCCCGCTCCGCGGCGATATTTGCCTTTTCGGTCGCCTGCCGCGTCTGTCCCTGCAGCGCGTCGACCTTGCGAGAGAGCTCCTCGATCTGCCGCTGCTGCTTACGGATGATGTCCATCAGCTCGGCATTGCTCTGCGCCGCGCCGGGGTTGGGCGCCAGTAATAAAAAGGTCGCGGCGCCAGCAGATGCGAGGCAGCCAGAATACCAGTAGGCTTTCATTGTTGAGCTTCCCCCCGGAATGATGATTGGCGTTTCGATGGACGTGCCGCGCAGAGGCGCCGCGCCTCAGAGCTGAAACCGGCGCTCGGCGCCGACGTCGCCCCCCTTCTGCGCGCTGCAAGCATAGACAGGCTTTTCGGGCAGCACCGCGATGACTCAATGACAGATCATCGACAACCGCTGGCGCGATCCGCTCGCCGCCACTGCCCGACCTGTGCCGTAGCGGCATTCTCATTGTCCGCTCGACTGAGCAGGCGTCGCGCGCGGTGCCGCCATAGCGTGCAGCGCGCGCGTGAATGCGGCGAGGCTCGCGGTGCGCATCGGTCGGAACGGTTTGCCGAGCTGCGCCGCCAGGCGCTTGGCCGCCCACATCGCCTCGTGGCTGACGCAGTCGGCCGGGAACAGGATCAGGTCAGCGCGACTCACGAGACCGGGCAGCCCCATTATGTTATCGTCGACGCCGCCGTCGTGGTGCAGCAGCTCGCCGCCACACCGCTCGACCAGCGCGCGCCAGTGGGCGATCTGCGCCGGTCGCGCGCCGACGACGAGGACGCGTGCACCCCCGAGATTAGGGTCGGTGTCGCATCGTCACCCTGCTGCGGCTCGCCGAGCGGGCTGCGCAACCGCGCTTGCAGGATCTCGGCTTCGGCACGCAGGCTCGCGTTCTCCGCCTCGACTGCCTCCCGCTGTTCGGCGTCCGCAGCACGCTTGCTCTCGGCCTCGCGACAGCGCTCTTCGGCGCCGGCGCGGCGCGCGCTTTCCTGGGCGAGTCGCGCCTCGAGCGCGGCCAGCTTGTCGCGGACGAGCACATCCCATGCCACGGGTGCGGGTGCCGGCTCGGGCGCGGTGTGCGACGCCGCCATAGCATGAAGCTGTTCCTCGAGGCTCCGCACACGCGCATCGCGCTCGGCAAGCGTATGGCGCCAATTGCGGCACTGGGCCGAAAGCTCGGTCTGCAGCTGGGCGTTGTCCTCCTCGAGGGCCCTCAGGCGCGCGATGTCGGCTCGATTGGATGCGCCCACGAGATGGGACAGCATGTGGACTTCGCCGAACACACGGATCACGAGGCGCTTGCTGCAGCACGGAAGGGTCAACAGCGCCCAGTACCCGCCGGGAATGGCGCCCGCGGCGAGCGCGGCCTGCCACTGCGCTTCGAGCGAGCGTTCGTCTCTGGCCGTCGCGAAGGTCTTAATGGCAGCGGCGTGGCGCCGGTCCAGTGCAGCAGCTTGCCGGGTCCGTCGCGGCGCGCGGCGAGCCGGACCCCGAGGCTATGGAGTTCGTGATCCGACAAGCCCCCGACGTCGCGCCCGTCGCTGCGCGCGATCCGGCGCAGGAGCTCCCGCAGCTCGCCTTGAGCAAGACAGGTGCCGACGATCGAGCAGTGCAGTGTGGGGTCCAGCTCCCACAGCCGTTGGCGCCTCGCATCGGGCTCGCCGCGAAGCCCCGGCAGATTGTCCAGACGCGGCAACGCGATCGGCAGCAACCCTGGCGGCAAACCGGGCCACATGGGGAGCTGCAGGCGGTAGGACGATAGGATGGTGCCGCTCGCTTTTGCTCGATAACACGGCCATTCGGGTCCTCCTGATCGCGTGATATACTGAGGAATATAGCGGTGTCGTCCAGCTCCTTCGACCAGGTAACGCCGTGGCTCAGCCGCGCGCCGGGTCGCTTGTCTCGCCGCGCGCAACTCCTACATCTCAGCGACGTGTACGGGAGGGTATTCCTGCCCGCTTGGGAGAGCCCCGATGCAAACCGAAAACCGCCTGCTGGACGATCTGGCCCGCATGGCGAACGGCGCGCTCAACACCCTGTCCGGGCTGCGTGACGAGATCGAGAGCCGTGTGCGCGAGCGGGTCGAGCGGATGCTGGCCGACATGGACATGGTGCCGCGCGAGGAGTTTGAGGCGGTCAAAGCGATGGCGCAGAAGGCGCGGGCCGAGCAGGAGGTTCTGGCGGCGAGGCTCGCCGAGCTTGAACGGAGAATGGCCGGCGCGGGCGATGCCGCGGGGCCGCGGCAGCCGACCCCTCCACGCCGCCGCCCGCCCAGGAGCAGTCCCGCGGTGTGACCTCGGTGCGGGCACGCTGCACGCCCGCGCCTGCCGCCTTGCAGCCGCAATCTCCTTTTGGCAGTGTCGAGTGGTTACCCCGCCTGGCCGGCGCCCGATGCGTCGCCAGGTCGGACCGGCGCCGAGCGCTGAGTAAAGTGATCCCGGGCCGTCGGGGTCACGCTTGAGGAGCGCGCCAATGGTGTCATCTCTTCCCCCTGAGACCGAAGCCCCTTCGGGCAATCCGCTGGATCTGGTCGAGCAGGTCGCGATTGCCAACGAATGGCCATTTCAGCGGCAGACCGACGATGAGCTCGCGGCCGAGATCAGCGGCCACTGGTGCCAGTACCGCATGTGGTTCTGCTGGCATCCCGAGCTCGGCGTCATGCACCTGTCCTGCGCGCTCGAGATGAAGGTTCCCGCGAACAAGCGCGAGCAGATCTACGCCTTGCTCGCGATGGCGAACGAGAAGCTGTGGCTCGGCCATTTCGATCTGTCCTCCGAGGAGAACCTGCCGGTGTTCCGTCACGCGCTCATGCTGCGCGACGGCGTCG
Source organism: Pseudomonadota bacterium (assembly GCA_046732855.1). Lineage (GTDB taxonomy): Bacteria > Pseudomonadota > Alphaproteobacteria > Geminicoccales > Geminicoccaceae > JBKPNX01. The sequence continues at coordinate 14,504 of JBKPNX010000100.1, read as the reverse complement.
GCGTCAGCAGCGAGCTGCTCGAGGACCTCGTCGATATCGCGGTGACGGAGTGCGAGCGGTTTTATCCGGCCTTTCAGTTCGTGATCTGGGGCGGCAAGCCGGCCACGGAGGCGCTTGCCGCGGCGATGCTCGAGACCGAAGGCGAGGCCTGATGACCGAGCTTGCCGGGCCGCTCGTGCTGATCGGCTGCGGCAAGATGGGTGGCGCGCTGCTGGACGGCTGGTTGCGCCGCGGCCTCGCGGCGACCGATGCATTCGTGGTCGAGCCGGACGCCGGAATCCGCGAGCGCATGCGGGGACGGCACGGCGTGCACGCGCTCACCGCGGCCGAAGCGCTGCCGGGCGACCTGCGGCCGCGCGCGCTGGTGTTCGCGGTCAAGCCGCAGGCGATGGCGGGCGTGCTGCCCGGCTATCGCGGCCTGGTCGGGCGCGGCGGCGTGCTATTGTCGATCGCCGCCGGCACGGCGATTGCCCGCTTCGAGGCCGCGTTCGGGCAACGTGCCCCGATCGTGCGCGCGATGCCCAACACCCCAGCGGCGATCGGCCAGGGCGTCACCGCGCTATGCGCCAATGGTCACGTGAGCGCTGCACAAAAGCAGCTCTGCTCGGATCTGATGGCGGCCGTCGGCGCGGTACACTGGATCGATGACGAGGAGCAGATGCACGCGATCACGGCCATGTCGGGGGGCGGTCCGGCTTACGTTTTCCTGCTGATCGAGACGCTCGCCAACGCGGGTATCGCCTCCGGTCTGCCGACGGATCTCGCCCGGGCGCTGGCACGCGCCACGGTCGCCGGCAGCGGCGCGCTCGCGGCGAGCAGCGAGGAGCCGGTCGAGGTATTGCGTCAGAACGTCACCAGCCCGGGCGGCACGACCCAGGCGGCGCTTGCCGTGCTGCTGGGGCGCGACGGTATCCAGCCGCTGTTCGATCGCGCTATTGCGGCCGGCGCGCGCCGCTCGCGCGAGCTGGCCTGACCGGAGGAGAGGCCATGGCAAACGACCACGAGGCGGGTCCGGACCTCCTGGCGGCGGCGTTCGGGCTGATCGGCGACGAGGGCTGGCGCGGTTTCTCGTTCGCGGCGCTCGCGCGGCGGACCCGCGTGTCCCGCGGGGAGATCTATCGCCAGTTCCGCAGCCGGGAGGCGCTGCTGCGCGCGCTCAACCGTCGGGCTGACGAGGCGATGATCGCAATCGACGACGCCGAGCTCGCCGGCCTGCCGCCGCGTGATCGCGTATTCGAGTTGCTGATGCGTCGGCTGGAGGCGCTCGTGCCCTACCGGGCCGGCCTCGCCCGACTGGCCCGCGACCGCTGCCCCGATCCGCGTGTGGTTTTGCTGACCGCCTGTCAGCTGGAACGCTCGCTCGCCTGGCTGCAGGACGTGGCCGGCGTGCGCTGTCATGGTCTGCGGGCCTGCGTGGCGCGCCGTGCGCTCGGCCTCGCCTACCTGCGAACTGCCCAGGTGTGGTTCGACGACACCGGCGCCGACCTCGGCCGGACGATGGCCGAACTGGACAAGCAGCTGCGTCGGGTCCAGAACATCGCCGGGCTGCGCGAGCCGCGCGCCCGACGCGCCGAGGAGGGCGAAGCCGCCCAGCCTGCATGAACCGGCGGGCACCGACAGGAGGGCAGGAATATGGCCAAGCGGGCGTTCCCCGACGCTTTCGCCGAGCTCACCAACATGATGAAGAGCTACCGCGTGCCGGGCGTCGACTGGCAGGAGCTGATCGCCTCGCAGCAGAAGAACGTCGAGGCGCTGACCAAAGCCAACCAGGTGCTGCTCGAGGGCGCCCAGGCGGTGGTCCAGCGCGAGGTCGAACTGCTGCAAAAAGCGATGCAGGAGTTCGCCGACGCGTCGCGCGGGTTGATGCATGAAGGCGATCCGCAGGCGCAGGCGCAACGGCGTCTCGAGCTGGCCAGAACCTCGTTCGAGGCGGCGCTGCGCAACATGCGCGAGTTGGCCGACATGGCCGGCCGGGCCAACCGGGAGGCGCTCGAGACGATCAATCAACGGGCGCTCGAGAGCTTCGATGAGATCCGCACCGCCATGGCCCGCGAGCGCGAGAGCGGCGCCGAGAAGCAGGAACAGCGCGCCGACAGGTCGTGACCATCAGCTATGACGACTTCGCCAGGGTGGACGTGCGCATCGGCACGGTGCTGAGCGCCGCGCCGACACCGGGGGCGCGCCGGCCCGCGTATCTGCTCGAAATCGATTTCGGCCCCGCCCTCGGGCGCAAGAAGGCATCCGCCCAGGTGACCGAGCTGTACGCGCCGGAGCAGCTGGTCGGCCGCCAGGTGGCGGCGGTGGTCAACTTCCCGCCCAAGCAGATCGCCCAGACCATGTCCGAGGTCCTGGTGCTCGGCTTTCCCGATCCCGAGGGCCGGGTGACGCTGATCAACGTCGACCGCCCGGTGCCGAACGGCGCGCGCATGTTCTAGCGGTCCAGGTGCCGAGGTCTGGCCCCCGCGGGGAAACAGGACGGCTGTCGCCGGGCTTCAATCGGCGGCGCATGTGTTGCCCACTCGGGGATCGGGCCGGAGCGGGGAAAGCATCTCGCTCGAACCCACCCGAGCATCCCGACAACGGGGCGCCTGCTCAGCCACGGCTTGCGGGCGCCGGTTCCCGTATGACAGACGCGAATGTGGCGAACGCATTCGTGCGAGAGGCGGCACTGGCGGAGGTCAGCGCCGCGGTTATGGCCGGAAGCCGCGCAGCGGCGCCCTCAGGAGGGGCCGATCCGCTGTCCAGCGCCGCGCGCGACGACCGGCCAGCCTTTTTTCGAGCCTTCTGCGGCGCCGCATTTCAGCAGTTGACATGCTGAATTCTTCCACTTAGACGACCTGATCAGGTCATGGCGTCGACTTCCAAAGTTTAGAGAGGCTCCAATACTTCTCTAGACTAAGAATGACTCTAAGAAGATGCTGGAGGTAAGGCGTGATACAGCACAAGCTGTTGCTGGGCAGCAGCGCGCTCGCGGGCGCGGGCGTCCTGCTGGCCGGGACCGTCCCGGCCAAAGCCGACATCGAGGTGACGCTCGGCGGCTTCACCGAGTTCGGCGTCGTCGCGGGCAGCAGGAACACCGTGACCAATGGCGAAAACGGCGGCGACCGGAAGTACGGCTTCTGGATGGACAACGAGATCCATTTCGAAGCCAACGGCGCGACCGACCGCGGGGTGCTGTACGGCAGCAAGATCTGGGTGGAAGTCGCCACCGGCGGCCTCGATGGCGCTGGCTTTGACACTTTCACTGATGAAGCGGCCCTGTTCTTCTCCGGCCATTTCGGGCGCGTCGAGCTCGGCCTCGAGGATGGCGTCGAGGACGACATGTTTGTCGGCGGCGAGGACGCTCAGGCGGGCACCGGCGGCATCGACGGCGACATTCCGAACATCAATTTCGTGCAGTTCACGACCACGGACGATGCCGCCAAGGTCAACTACTTCACGCCGCGCGTCGTCGGCTTTCAGCTCGGCGCCAGCTTCACGCCGGATTACGAGGAGGACCTCCCCGCGGAGGACCGGTGGCAGGGCGGCGAGGCCGAGGGCGAGAACGGGGTCAGCGGCGGCGCCAACTGGGTCGGGACGCTTGGTCCGGTCGATCTCACGCTGTCCGGGGTGTTGCTGTGGGGGGAGTGCGAATCCAACTGCACCAATCAGACCGACCAGGGGGTGGGCTTCAGCGACGACCAGTTCTCGTGGGCGGTCGGCGGCCTGCTCGAGTTCGGCGGCTTCACGCTAGGGGCCGGCTATAACCGCGCAGACGACTTCGCGCCGGAGACGCACGATCTCGATATCGTCAATGTCGGCGTGATGTACGGCTTCGGCGACGCCAACGTCAGCTTCGGCTATACCTTCAACGGCTTCGACGAGGAAGGCGTCGACGACAGCCATCTGTTCGTCGTGTCCGGCGATATCGGCGTCCTGCCCGGCGTCACGTTGAAGGCGGACGTATCGTACAACACCGAGGACCTCGGCGCGTTCAAAGGCGGCGCCAACGGCGACTTCGACCAGAATGATACGTACGGCGGCGTAGTGTCGGTGCAGCTGGACTACTGAGCCCGCAAGAGACTTCCTGAAGTCCCCGTCGGGCGAAAATCCCGGCCGGCCCCGACCGGCCCTGGGGTGGTCTCCGGTACGCGTCGCTCGGCGTGGCGGTTGCGCCCTCTCCATCGGCGGAGACAGGGGCTGACGGCCTATCGTCCAGGAGCGTGGCCCGGGTTCCGGATTGACAGGAGGCTCGGCAGGGCGTTATCGCGACGGCTCCCGGCGCAGGAGTTGAGCCGTGAGCGACGCCGTACGCCGTTACTTTCCCGTCTCGTGGGAAGAGCTTCACCGTGATTCCCGGGCGCTGTCCTGGCGCCTCGCCGAGCGCGGGCCATGGCAGGGCATCGTGGCGATCGCGCGCGGCGGCTTGGTGCCCGCGCAGATCGTGGCGCGCGAGCTCGAGGTCCGCCTGATCGACACCATCTGCGTGTCGTCGTACGACGAGCAGCGTCAGCGGGAGCCGCGCATCCTCAAGGGCATCGAGGGCAGTGGCGAGGGCTGGCTGATCGTCGACGATCTGGTCGACACCGGGCAGACCGGGCGACTCGTGCGCGAGATGCTGCCCGAGGCGCATTTTGCCACCGTCTATGCCAAACCGGCCGGACGGCCGGTGGTCGACACCTTTGTCACCGAGGTCAGTCAGGACACCTGGATTCTATTCCCGTGGGACGTCGAGCCCAAGTTCGCCCAACCGATCATCACGATGCGCGATCGATAGACCACCCGCGCCCGTTGCAGGGTTCGAATCGCGGCGCGTGCACTGGCTCATCCGCTGGCAGCGTGCTGCCGCAGCGCACGCCGCGCTTCAATCAGGGACCAGGCCAACGGCAGTACTGCAGTCCGCGCGGCAAGGACGAGCGGCCGGATACCCGGTCGCGCAGCTCTCAGCTATGATGCCGCGCTGTGCCCCCCGCTTCGTCCAGGACTGATCCACGGTGGCGGGGTCCTTGGGGGTCGGTTGGAGGTCAGAGGTCGTGACGAAGGCGCTGGTGATCGATCGTTGCCCCCAAGATAACCGCGCGCGGACGCGATCGATCCGGGCGTACGCGCTGCCCCGCGGAATGGGTGAACGTGTCGAATGACTGACTGGCTGTCCGCCCTGGCTCGATTGTCCGCGTCCGCAACGCCCTGCATCCTGGTCACGGTGGCCGCGACGCGCGGCTCGGTTCCGCGCGAGGCCGGGACCAAGATGCTGGTGACCGAGGATGCTGCTTTCGCGACCATCGGCGGCGGCCAGCTCGAATACCAGGCGCTGCGCACCGCCCGCGAGATGCTGACCGGCGGTGCTTCGGCACCGCGGCTGTGCCGGTTCGGTCTCGGACCTTCGCTCGGGCAGTGCTGCGGCGGCACGGCGGAGGTTCTGTTCGAGCCGATTTCCGAGGCCACCAACGGCTGGCTGAGGACGATCCGCGCATGCGTCGACCGGAGCGAGCCCGCGGTGCTGGTGACCGAGCTCGGTGACGCGGCGGGCGGCAAGCTGGTCGTGAGCAGAGACGGCGCGTTCGGGAGCCTTGCCGATCCGCAGCGTGAAGCGCCAGCGGTCGCGGCGGCGCGGGCGATGCTCGCCGCGGACGCCGGGCCGCACTTGGAGCAGACGGGGGACCGGCCGGCGCTGTTCGAGCCGATCCGCCCCGCCGGGCTGCACGTCGTGCTGTTTGGCGCCGGCCATGTCGGCAAGGCGCTGGTGCGAATGCTCGGCGAGCTGCCGTGCCGGGTCACCTGGGTGGATAGCCGCGCCGAGCAGTTTCCGCGCGACCTGCCGCCGAACGTCACGATCGAATGTACCGAGACGCCACAGTACGCGATCGACCGGGCGCCCGGCCGAGCCGCGTTCCTGGTCATGACGCACAGCCATGCGCTGGACCTGGCGCTGTGCGAGAAGATCCTGCGCCGCAACGACTTCTCGTATTTCGGGCTGATCGGCTCGGCGACCAAGCGGGCAAAGTTCACCAGGCGGTTCAAGGCGCGCGGTCTTTCCGACGAGGTGATCGAGCGCATGGTCTGCCCGATCGGCATCCCGGAACTGTCCGGCAAGCACCCCGGCGAGATCGCGGTCGCGGTCACAGCCCAGCTGCTCATGGTGCGGGCGCAGGGTGATGAGCGGATGCGCACCCAGGCGTGACGGAGGTGGCGTTGTGACTGACGAGGATTTCCTAAGGCGGGCGATCGCCCCGGCGGAGCGTGCCGTGCGCGACGGAGTCGGCCAGCCATTCGGTGCGGTCGTGGTGCAGGACGGTCGGATCGTCGGCGAGGGCTGCAACCTCATGCCGTCGACGTGCGACCCCTCGGCGCACGCCGAGATCGTGGCGCTGCGCGCAGCCTGCCAGGCGCTCGGCAGGACCACGCTCGAGGGTTGCACCATGTACGCCTCGTGCGAGCCCTGCGCGATGTGTCTCGCGACCCTTCATCTGACACGCATCGCGCGGCTGGTGTTCGCCGCCTCGGCCGAGCAGGCCGCCGCTTGCGGCTTTGATGCACGCTACCTCCATGAGCGGCTTCGTCAGCCCGCCGGGCTGCCATCCGCGCAGCTGCTCGCCGACGAAGGCGCGCTCGCGCTCCGGGTTGGTGTCAAGGACCGGCCGGCGAGCTGAGACACTGCTCCACTACCGGGAGGACGGGCCGCGCCGGCGCGGCCCGAAGGCACGTCGCCTGCTGTCGGGTGAGAGCCCCGCCGCCGCGGGTCGAACTCCGCTGGACATGACTGCTGCCGTGGGCCAACGAGCGTGCTCAGTGCAGGCGCTGGCTCAGGCGGGCGGCGAGAGCGGTCCCCATCAGCGCGATTGCCGCCATCGCCCAGAACGCGAGCCCGCCCGCAATGTCATACAGCCAGCCGGCGACGGGGGTCAGCAAGCCAAACGGCAGCGCGGCACCAAGCGCGGCGTAAAAGCCCTGAGCGCTGGCCTGGAGCTCCGGCGGCGTGCGATCGCGCAGGTAATGCATCGCGGCGAGGTGCACCGCGCCGAAGCTCGCCGCGTGCAGCGCCTGCGCCGGGACCAGCACGATGAGATCCGTGCTCAGCGCCGACAGAGCCCAGCGCAGGACCGTGAGCGCCCCGCCCAGAGCAGCCCGATCACCAGCTCGCCATGGCCGGCGGCCCGCCAGTGCAGGGTGGCGAAGCCGTAGTAAACGGCGTGGCTCGCCTGAAGCAGGCCGGCGGCCGCGACGAAGGCGAGAAACTCGGGCTTGCGGACCAGGCGACGTAAGCCACCCGCGGCCGCAGCTCGCCCCTCGAATTCTCCGGGAGGCAGCAGGACGCACGCAGCGAGCAGACCGGCCACCATGGCGGCCACCGACCAGAGAACGATCGGCGGGCCGGCACGCTCCAGCCATTCGCCGACCGCGATCGCAGCCAGAATGAAGGTGAGCGAGCCCCACAGCCGGACCCGGCCGTAATCCAGGTCGCGGCGCTTCGCCTCGCCGAGCGCCAGCGCTTCGCCGAGCGGCAGGATCGTCGCCCAGGTGGCGCCGGTCAGCAGGCTGAGCACCAGGAGCGGCCAGAAGTCCCGGGCCAGGCCGAACAGGATCAGCCCGCCGAACGTCGCGGCCGTGAGCAGAATCATCGGCCGGCGCCGCTCTCCGAGCCGATCCGAAATGGACGGGATCAGGAGATTGGTGACGACCCGCGGCCAGAACGCCGCCGCGAGCACGTAGCCGATCTCGGTAGCGCCGAGCCCGCGCGACTGCAGCCACACCGGCCAGAACGGCAGATAGATGCCGACCGCGGCGAAATACGCCGCGTAGAACAGCGCAAGACGCGCGGCGAGCAGATCCCGCCGAGCCATTTCGCGCGATGCCGGGGTTGCCCGGCCGCGATCAGGCTCGCCCCGCGGGCGGCGTCACGCCACCCTGAAGCGCTGCACGGCGTCCGGATCGAGCTCGATGCCGAGGCCGGGACCGTCGGGTACCTGGATGTTTCCGCCGATCGGACGGAGCGGCTGCGCGAGCAGATGGTCGCGCAACGGATTCTCGCCGACGTCGTATTCGACCATGCGCGGATGAGGCAGATGGTCGGTGTGCGGGTAGTCGGGCAGCGCGGCCATGAAGTGCAGCGCGGCGGCGAGCCCGACCGGGCTGCCCCAGACGTGCGGCGACAAGCCGATGTTGTGCAGCCGACAGAGCACTGCGATCGCCCGGGCTTCGTCGAGACCGCCGCACAAGGTGAGATCGGGCTGGACGACATCGACGGCGCGCGCGCTGATCAGGCGGTCGAAGTCGAACACCGTGTACAGCGCCTCGCCGGCGGCGACCGGCAGCGGCGCGCGCCGCGCGAGCGCCTTGTAGCCCTCGACGTCCTGCGGCGGCAGCGGCTCCTCGTAATAGTGGACGCCGTACGGGGCGGTGCGATGCATGCTCTCGAGCGTCTGATCGAGCGTGTAGTTGCCATTGACGTCGACCAGCAGCAGCATGTCGTCGCCGAGCACGCGCCGCGCCAGCGCGACCCGCTCCTCGTCGGATTTCGGGCTGATGCCGATCTTGAACTTGGCGCCGGGAAAGCCCTTGTCGGCGATCCGCTCCAGCTGCGCCTCGAGCTGGTTCTCGGGGTCGTCAGTGAGATAGCCGCCCGAGGCATAGACCGGGATGCGCTCCTTGCCCTTGCCGCCGAGCAGCCGGCACACCGGCAGGCCGTGCGTCTTGCCGATCGCGTCGTACAGCGCGAGGTTGATGCCGCTTGCGAGCGCGGTCATCTGGTTCTGCAGGCCGAGGTGATACATCCCGCTCGCGATCCGGCTCCAGACGTGGCCGTGGTCGTACAGCGCGCGGCCCACGAACTCGTCCCTGATCAGCTCGAAGTAGCCGGCGGCGGCCTTGGCCGGACCCCAGGCCTCGCCGACCCCGACCACGCCATCCTCGGTCTCGACCTCAACCAATGTGGTGCCGCGGCTCGCGACCAGGCGCCGCGCCATGCCGTACGCCTTGGTCGGCGCTATGTGGTAGGCAAGCGGGATCAGACGAATGTCGCGGATGCGCGCCATGGTGCGGCCTCTCTGTTCTCCAGTCGGGAGCGAGGCTAGCGACAAATCGGCACGGCAACCACCGTTCAGTCCAGTTGAGGGAAGGAGGCAACGATGGACCCGAAACAGCGCGAACGAGCCCAGGCCTTCCGCGCGCTGCACGAGCGCGAAGGCGTGTTCGTCATGCCCAATCCCTGGGACGTCGGCACGGCGCGGATCCTTGCGGCGCTCGGCTTCGAGGCGCTCGCGACCACCAGCGCCGGCCTCGCATTCACGCTCGGACGCCGCGACGGCGAGGGCGCGTTGAGCCGCGAGGACGCGCTCGCCCATGCCGCCGGGATCGTCGGCGCGACGTCGCTGCCGGTCTCGGCGGATCTGGAGAACGGCTTCGGCGACGCCCCGGAGACGGCGGCCGAGACCATTCGTCTGGCGGCCGATGCGGGTCTGGTCGGCGCCTCGATCGAGGATGCGAGCGGCGACCCCAACCGCCCGATCTACGACGCCGCGCTCGCCGCCGAGCGCATCGCGGCGGCGGCCGAGGCTGCCCGAGCCCTACCCTTCCCGTTTACGCTCACGGCGCGTGCCGAGAACTTCCTTTATGGCCGACCCGATCTCGACGACACCATCCGCCGGCTGCAGGCGTTCGAAGCCGCGGGCGCCGACGTGCTCTACGCGCCCGGGCTGCGCGATCTGGCAGCGATCCGCACGGTATGCGTGGCGGTCGGCAGGCCCGTGAACGTGATCATGGGCCTCTCGGGCGCCGCGTTCTCGGTCGACCAGCTGGCCGCCGCCGGCGTGCGCCGGATCAGCGTCGGCTCGGCGTTCGCGCGCGCGGCGTTCGGCGCGTTCCTGCGCGCGGCCCGCGAGGTCAGGGAGCACGGCACGTTCGGCTTCGCCGACGACGCCGCGTCGTTCGCTGAGATCCACGGGTTCATGGCGGGGCGGCCGACCTGAGCGGCGGCCGCGCGGCGAGCGCGGCCAAATCGGGCACGGGACGGGCGAGCCCCGAGATCGTCTGGAGATGGCGCTCGAGCGCGGCGGCGATGGCGAGCGTGCGCTGATCGCCATGGCGCCTGCCGCACACCTGGATGCCGAACGGCATGCCGGTGTGATCGCGCCCGCACGGAATGCACGCGACCGGATGCGCGGTGAGCGTCAGGCCGTAGGGCAACGCCAGCCAGTGGAAGTAGGTGCGCAGGTGCTGGCCGTTGATCGCCTCGACGTACAGCTGGGCGTGCGGGAACGGCGGCACCGCCATCGCCGGGCAGAGCAGCGCGTCGTAGTCGGTCATGAATTTGACGAAGCGGTGGTACAACAGCGTGTGCGCCTTCATCGCCCGGGCGGCATCCTCGAGGCTCATGGCGAGGCCCTGCTCGACATTGGCTCGGACGTTAGGGCCAAGCATCTCCGGCCGGCTGCGCCAGGTCTCGGCATGCCCGGCCAGGAAGTTGATCGCGCGGGTGACCTCGAACGCCTCGTCGGCGCTCTCATCCAGCGGTGGGTCGCCGTCGTCGGCGCGCGCGAACACGCCGCGGAAGCGGCCGACCGCATCGTGGAACACGCGCCGGATGCGGTCATCGACCGGGGCGAAGCCGAGATCCTCGCTGATCACGACGCGCAGGCTGGCGAGATCGATCGACTCCAGCGGCGTCGCGGGGCCCTGCGGCCAGGACAACGGATCGCGCTCGTCGGTACCCGCCACCACGCCGAACAACAGCGCCGCATCGGCGACGGTGCGGGCCATCGGCCCCTGCACGCCGAGCGGCGACCAGCCGACCAGGCGCAGCTCGTGCGGCACCGCGCCGGGGCTCGGCCGGAAGCCGACCACGCCGCAGTACGCTGCCGGGTTGCGCAACGACCCGCCCATGTCCGAGCCGGTCGCGAGCGGCACCATGCCGGTCGCGAGCGCGACCGCCGAGCCACCGGACGAGCCGGCGCAGGTCTTGTCTGGATCGAACGGATTGCCGGTCGCCCCGTAAACCGGGTTGACCGTATTGGCGCCCGCGCCGAATTCGGGCGTATTGGTCTTGCCGACCACGATCGCACCGGCGCGCCGCACCGCTGCGACCTGACGCTCGTCCGCCGCGGGCACGAAATCGGCGAACTGGGGCGAGCCGTGAGTCGTGCGTAAGCCCTCGGTCAGCGCCAGATCCTTGATGCCGATCGGCAAGCCGTGCAGCGGCCCGAGCGCCTCGCCTGCCATGACCGCCTGCTCGGCCGCGCGCGCCTCGCCCTCGGCGCGCTCCCAGCAGGTGGCGACGAACGCGTTGACCGCGCCATTGATCCGCTCAATGCGCACGCGGCAGGAGGCGAGCAGCTCGACCGGCGAGATCTGTCTGGCGCCGATCAGCCGACGCAGCTCGAGCGCGCTCAGATCGCACAGCTCGGTCATCCGCAACTGCCTCCCAGGTTGCATCCCGCGCCCGGCCGTGCGACATCGCGGCGATGCCGGAACGGGTGGTCATCGTCGGCGCCGGGCAGGCCGGCGCGCAAGTCGCCGTGAGCCTGCGCCAGCTCGGCTTCGCCGGCGAGATTAGCCTGCTCGGCGAGGAACCGCATCTGCCGTATCAGCGCCCGCCGTTGTCCAAGGGCTATCTCAGCGGCGAGATGGCGCTGGAGCGGACCTGGCTGAGGTCCGAGGGCTATTACCAGAAGCACGGCATCGACCTGCGCCTCGGCGCGCGCGTGGCCAAAATCCTCCGCGCGGAGCGGGCCATCCTCTGTGCAGACGGTGCCAGGCTCGGCTACGAGGCGCTCGCGCTCTGCACCGGCACGCGCGCCCGGCGACTGAACTTGCCGGGGGTCGATCTGCCCGGCGCGCTATATCTGCGCACCCTTGGCGATGCGGATCGGATCAAGGCAGCGGTCACGCCCGCAGCCGCCGCGGTGATCATCGGCGGCGGCTACATCGGCCTCGAGGTCGCCGCGAGCTTGCGCAAGCTCGGCTGCACCGTCACCGTGATCGAAGCGCTCAAGCGCGTGATGAACCGGGTGGTGGCGGCGCCCGTGTCCGCGTTCTTCGCCGCCGAGCACGCGCGCCAGGGCGTCGAGATCGTGACCGATGCCGCCGTCGCGGCGGTCGAAGGCGAGGGCCGCGTACAGCGGGTGGTTTGCGCAGATGGACAAGCCTTCGCCGCCGATCTCGCGGTGATCGGGATCGGCGCGGCGCCGAACGATGAGCTGGCGCGGGACGCCGGGCTCGAGGTCGACAACGGCGTTGTCGTGGACGCGTTCGGCCGCACGAGCGATCCCTTAATCTGCGCCGCCGGCGACGTGACCAACCACCCGAACGCGCTGTTCGATCGCCGCTTGCGCCTCGAGTCGGTGCACAACGCCATGGAGCAGGGGAAGGCGGTTGCGCGGACGATCGCGGGCCAGCCGCAGGCCTACGCTGACGTGCCTTGGTTCTGGTCCGATCAGTACGACCTGAAGCTGCAGATCGCGGGCGTCGGCGACCCCGACGACGAGCTGATCCTGCGCGGCGACCCGGCGACGCGCGCATTCTCCTGCCTGCATCTGCGCGAGGGACGCCTGGTCGCGATCGACTGCATCAACCGCGGCGCGGACTTCCTCGCGGCCAAGAAGCTAATCGCCGAACGGCGACCGATCGACCGGGTCCCCGCCGCCGACCCGGGAATACGGATCAGTGAGCTTTGATTCCCGAGGGAGGCCGACACTTAGCCGGATCGTTCGGCGCCGAGTCTTCCAGCGTCATCGCGAGGGCGCGTGGCGCCCGCGGCGATCCAGGAGCAGCGTCTGGATTGCTTCGCGCCCTTGGGGCGCTCGCAATGACGTACAGCCCAGCAGCGCGGCTCAGGCGAGCTGGTCGAGGATGATCCGGTCGAACATGCCGCGCGCGACCGGCTGGCCGGCAGCGACCAGGACCCGGCCGCGCGCGACCACGGTGTGGATGTGCCAGTCTGAATCGAATGCCACGAGGTCGGCGTCAATCCCGGCGGCGATCCGCCCCTTGCGCGCGAGCCCGGTCGCGTTTGCGACGTTGGACGTGACGACGCGAAGCGCATCGCTCGGAGGCACGCCCTCTTCGACGATCAGACGGCGCCAGGTCGCGTGGAGCGCGCCGATCGGCATGTAGTTGGCGACCGCGGGCTGCCCCTCGCGCTGCTCCTCTTTCGGCGGCGCGCCGTTGCCATCCGAGCTGAGCAGGATTTGCGCGAGCGGCACGCCGGCTTCGAGCAGGCGCGTGATCGCCTTGGCCGGCGGGGTCGCCCGGCTGAAGTTGTTGTCCGGGCTGTAGTTGGCACCGACGTCGACGAAGCCCCCGCGCTTCGCCCAGAGGGTCGCATCCGCCATGTACGCCTCGGTCTGGTTGACGTGCGAGGGCAGCAGCTGAGCGATCGGCAGGCCGGTGCGATCCAGCATCTCCATTAGCGGCTTCAGGCAGGCGCCGTGGTACGGCGGCACCTGCAGGCACAGATAGCCGCGCTTCCTCGCAAGCCGCCCCGCGAGCAGGCCGGCGGTCGCCGCCTCGGCGATGTACTGCGCGCCCGGGCCGTTGCTGTCGTAGGCGTAGCCGAGCTCGGACACCGAGACCTCGCCGACGCCGATGATCTCCTCGACGAACGCGATGTCGTCGCGGATGCGCCCGGTCAGCGTCGGCACCGGGTGCTCGAGCGTCGCGCCGGTCAGCGCATAGGCCGAGATGCCGTCTTCCCTGAATGCCTTGGTCTTGGCGACCAGCGCGCGCATGTCCTTGCTGGTCGCATCGAAGCCGAGCATGCCGATCACGGTGGTGATGGCGGCGCGGGTCAGCTGGCTGGTCTGGAGCTCCGGCGCCCGGCTGGCGAAGCCGAGCCCGCCGCCGCCGCCGAGCACGTGCACGTGATTGTCGATGAAACCCGGGGTGACCGTGAGCGCGCGCAGATCGACCGCCTCGACCTCGATGCCCATGATCTCGACGCCCGGCTCGGCCACGGCGACGATGCGCTCGCCGGCGATCACCAGATCGCGGGCTCCGAGCGGCTCGGGCGCTAGCACCTGTCCGCAGCGCACGATCGTGACATGAGCGTTCGAGCCGGGCGGGCTCGCGCGCTGCGCCGCCGGGCCCGCCATGCCGGTCAACTCGCGTGCTCAGTGCGCATCAGCGGTCCGGGCGTGCGGCTTGGCGGGCAGCCCCGCCCCCAGGCGCGCCCGGCGGCGCGGCAGCGTGCTCATGAGCACGGCGATCCAGCGCGTGTCATCGCTGCTTTCCAGCGCGATCTTCACGGTCATCGTCAGCGGCACCGCGAGCAGCATGCCCATCGCACCGAGCACCCAGCCCCAGAACAGCACCGACAGAATCACCACGAGCGGCGACAGTCCCAGCCCGTGCCCGAGATAGCGCGGCTCGATGCCGTTGCTGACGCCGAGATTGATCACGATGTTGGCGAGCGTGGTGAGCGCAGCGGCGCCGAGGCCGAACTGGATGAACGCAAGGAGAATGCAGGGTAGGGCGGCCACGATCGAGCCGATGGTCGGGATGTAGTTGAGCGCGAACGCCAGCACCCCGAGCAG